>CAYOSB010000206.1:0-7220 GCA_964406495.1 uncultured Bacteroidaceae bacterium
TCCTTCAACAGCATCGGATCCCTCAGCATGCTCATCATCGACAAGAAAAATGATATCCGCAGCCTGAGGAATATGGGAGCCGGTCAGAAACTGATCGGAAAGATCTTTTTGCTGGAAGGATGGCTGATCAGCATCACCGGATCTGTTTTCGGTATCATCCTTGGAACATTGATCAGCTGGGTACAGGACCGGTTCGAGTTACTTCAACTGACTGGCAGCGGAACATTCGTGATCGATGCCTACCCCGTCGATGTACAGGCAGGAGATGTGTTGTTGGTCTGGGTAACTGTTCTGGTCATCGGATTCCTGGCCGCACTGTACCCCGTGCGACAGATCAGTAAAAAATACCTGTCAGAGCTGGAGGAAGGGGAACAGGTAAATTAGCATAGTGTTAATAATGTGTATGTTATATATTTTTCGCTCTTTGAAACATGTCATGACAGACGACTATTTATAATGCTTTTAAATTTACCGGTTGATGTGATGTTGAAGAGAACCCTCTGAACTTTATGAACAACCCAACGTACAAATACCGGCAGATATTATGCTTTAAAAAACTGACAATCAGTTTATATGAAAATATTAAGACACTATTTAGGCACGATGCTCCTCCTCTGTGCTTTTACAGGGATTCAGGCCCAGGACATCAATGAAGTAAGCATCAGCTCGACTCCCGTATCGTGCGGAGGTGAAACCGACGGTTCCATTACCATCGAAGTGACAGGAGGTAATGGTAATCTGAATTATTCATTGATGCAGGAAGGATCTTTTGTTGAATTCAGTGGGTTCATCCCTGACCGCACCTATACTTTTTCGGGCTATAAAAAGAGCACCGATTACACTATTTTCGTTTCTGATGCAATTTCAGAGACACAAAACCTGGTGACTACAGCCTCCATCGGAGGTCCCGATACCATCCGGATCACCGGCACGGCCACTACGGATATTAATTGTGCAGATGTCAATGACGGTACCATCACAGTGATCGCAACCGGGGAGGACGGTGACCTGCTCTACACGATTGACGGAACAGTGAACCAGCAGAAGGACATTGGTTTTTTTGACAACCTGCCAGCGGGTACTTACGATGTGTATGTATCCCATGCAACCTGTCCCAGTGCGGACACGGTTACCGGGCTGTTCATCGATATCCCCCCGCCGCTTACGGTAACCCTCGATTCAAATACTCCGGTAACCTGTTTTGGAGGCAATGACGGGGCGATTGAAATTACTCCTTCAGGCGGCACACCCTCGGGAACAGGTACCGGCTATACCTATAACTGGAGCGGCCCGAATGGATTTACATCCACCCAGGAAGACCTTTCAGGCATTGCTGCAGGAAACTATTCTGTTGAAGTAACCGATAATAACGGGTGTACCGAGATCCTGGGACCCGTGACCGTTAACGAGCCGGACCAGATCCTGGTTGCTGTAACCGCAACAACCAATGTTACCTGCAACGGTGATGCCGACGGCTCTGCAACCATCACGGTGACCGGGGGAACGCCTGGCTACACATTCCTGTGGGAAGGTCAGCTGACAGGTGCGATCAGCACAGCTCAGAATCCAGTGGGCCTTGTGCCTGATACCTACAACCTGACAATCACTGATGTGGTGAGTTGCTCCAGGGTATTCACAGGACTGATCACCATTACAGAACCAGATCCGCTTACTGCAACATTCACTCCGACCAACAGTACCTGCTTTGGTGCAGATAACGGTACCATCAGTATTGATGTCACCGGGGGTACCATACCATACGGTTTCCAATGGACCGGTCCGAACGGCTTCAGCGAAACCATTGAAGATGTCTCCGGCCTGGAACCGGGAAGTTATTCCCTCGAAATTACAGACGCCAACGGATGTGTTGCCTCATATCCTGACCAGGTTACGATCACAGAACCGACAGAAATCTCTGTGGTACCCGGTTCAACGGACGTATCCTGCAACGGTGCCAACGACGGCACCATCAGCATTGTTACCTCGGGTGGCACCCCGGGCTACACCTACGCCTGGACCGGTCCTGGTGGTTTCAGCTCCGACCAGCCGAACCTGGCTTCGCTCGCACCCGGAACCTACAGCCTCATCGTGACCGATGCCAATACCTGCATCAGGGTCTTCAATAACCTGGTAACGATCGATGAGCCGACAGCCATCGAAGTCACCTTCAACAGTCAGACCAACCTGGCCTGCTTCGGCGACAGCGATGGTTCAATTTCTATTGATGTAACAGGAGGCGCTCCCCCATACAGCTTTACCTGGACCAACAGTGCGGGAACCATTGTTTCGACCGATGAGGATCCCACTGGTCTGCCGGCTGATACCTATTCGCTTGTGGTTACGGACAATACCCTTTGCAGTGTTTCCTATCCCGACGCAATCACACTTACAGAGCCATCACAATTAACCGCTACACCCACAAAGACAGATGTGCTTTGTTCAGGTGAAAGCAATGGTACCATTACTGTAAATGCAGCGGGAGGTACCCCTGCGTACGAATATGCACTCAGCGCAGGTGGCCCGTATACCTCGGACAATGAATTCACAGGGTTGACACCGGGCACATACGATGTATACACCATGGATGCAAATGGATGCACCACGAATGAACAGGTGACCATCAACGAACCTGATCCAATAAGTTATGACACTGATGTTGCCGGGGAGAATCTGTGTTATGGTGATTCAAGTGTGACGATTAGCTTCATTAATGTTGCCGGCGGGATAGCCCCTTATGAATTCTCTATTGATGACGGTGCTACTTACCAGCCAGGTGCTATATTCTCAGATATCCCGGGAGGAACATACCGCCTGGTGGTCAGAGATGCAAATCTATGCGAAACAGTAGTGCTGCCGCTGACTGTCTTACAGCCTGATTCTCTGGAGATCCTTTTCTATGACCAGGACAATGTAACAACGTGTTATAATGATTCTACAGGCAGGATCGAGATCCTGGGTGACGGAGGCACGGGAGATATCAGCTACTCCCTCAATGACGGGACAACGGTGGAGGTAGGTGAATTTACCGGTCTCGCCCGGGGCATATATGAGGTCAGCATGATCGATGAAAACCTGTGCCGCAAAGACACCGCCGTTGAAATCCTCGCACCCGATCCGATCGTGATCAATAATATCAGCATTTCCGATGTAATCGGCTGTGCGGGTGACAGCAATGGCCGGATCGAGGTCGATGCCAGCGGCGGAACAGGCCAGATCAGGTATGCACTGAACGGCGGCACATCCAAAGTATCAGGTGTCTTTAACGGTCTCACGGCAGGAGAATACATCATAACAGCTGAAGACGCAAATGGATGCACATTAGATACTACTGTATCTGTAGACGAACCATTGCCGATCTCAATCACATCGGTGACTGCTGTGCCTGCAGCATGCAATGGTACCTCCACCGGTGCACTCACCGTCGAGGCAGAAGGCGGTACACCGGAGTATTTCTTCACGCTCTCACCGGCCCTGCTTCCAACACAGAATAACGGAACATTCAGCGGACTTCCTGCCGGTGATTATACAGTGGAAGTAGAGGATAGTGAAGGTTGCGGTCCGGTTTCTTTCGGACCGATCACCATCACTGAACCTCCTGCATTACAGGTAGATTCTGTAGACATCGCACACATTTCGTGTAATGGTTCCGGAGACGGAAAAATCTCAGTGTATATTACCGGCGGTACCGTACCCTACGAATATTCCATTGACAACGAGGTATCGTACCATTCCGAATCCGATTTCACCGGACTGGCACCCGGCACTTATGATGTATATGTCCGGGATGCAAATGGGTGTTCGATTTTTGTAGATTCATATACACTGAATGAACCGCCTGCGCTGACACTTACAGGAGTGGTAACAGATGTAACTCCCTGCTTCGGAGATGCAAACGGGACCATTACGGCAACAGCTTCAGGAGGATGGAACGACTATACATTTAGTATTGACGGGCTCAATTATCAGCCAACAGGCAATTTTTCAGGCCTTGCAGCCGGAGATTACACTGTTACCGTGCGGGATACCGGTAACTGCACTGTTACAGAAGATTTCACTGTCGTACAGCCGGATGCTGTTACGGCTACAGTTGAAAAGACAGATTACAAAGATACCCTGCTGGGTACGATTACAATCTCGGATCCCGATGGAGGCACTCCTCCCTATGAATATTCCATAGACGGACCGGCAGGTACTTTTACCAACAACACAAGCTACTCCGACCTGGTGGCCGGTGCCTATGAAGTGGTGGTAAGAGATGCAAACGGGTGTACGTACCAGGAGTCAGTTCAGATACTTGAGATACAACCAATCACCATGGTGGTGTTGGCAACCGATGTCTCCTGCCATGGACTGGATGATGGTACCATCGAATTCCAGCCGCAGGATGCGGTGGGTATTGTGAACTACTCAATCAATGATGGTGCCACATATGTGACCACTCCCTTGTTTGAGAATCTGCCTGGCGATTCCACCTACATCCTGGACGCATATGATGAAGATGGCAAGGAATATTCCGGAACGGTGACGATCAATGAACCAGATCCGCTGACCGTATTTGCCAGTATATTGCCTGCCAATTGTAATGCTTTCAGTGAAACCGGCAGTGTAAATCTAACCATCAGCGGGGGAACAGGCATAAAAACCGTCAACTGGTCAAATGGCAGCACTGGTAAGGACCTGACCAACGTAGTCGCCGGAGCGCATATCTATACCGTTACAGATGAAAATGGCTGCGAAGTTTCAGATACGGCAAATATACCCGCATTCGTCATCGTCAATGCCGATGCCGGCAAAGACACAACTGTATGCGCCGGTTCATCATTTGTACTGGATGCTGTCCCGGGCGATGTGATGTCATGGGATCCCCCCACTTTCCTGAGCAATACCGGTGTTGCAGATCCGGTGGTTTCAAATATCACAGATACGATCGAATATACGTATACTACGCGCGAAACCGGTTCAGGATTAGGGTGCTATGACATTGACACGCTCAGGATCAATGTGCTGCCCATGTATGGCCTTGAAATCACACAGGATACATTCGCACTTGAGGGTCAGTCGATACAATTGAATACAACAACAGAAGGCTCATTTGTTTCCTACCAGTGGATTCCAGAGTCGGGGCTTGATCAGGCGAATATCCCGGATCCGGTGGCATCCATCATGGCTTCGACCAGGTACGTCTTGCTTGCTACCAACGATTATGGATGCATCGAATCAGATTCCGTACTGATCGAACTGGTGGAAGACATCACTGTGTACAATGCTTTCTCACCGAACGGGGATTTCGTAAATGAATTCTTTGAGATCGATAATGCGTCAAAATTCCCTGATATCGTTGTCCAGGTCTTTAACAGGTGGGGCAACAGGATCTTCTATTCTGAAGGTTACAGCGATGCACAGCGATGGGATGGAACATATAATGGAAAGGAAGTTCCCGTTGGAACCTACTACTATGTGATCATACCCCGGCCCGATGCAATACCCATTTCCGGAAATGTAACAATAATCAGGTAACCAATGAAAAAACTACAACCCATACTGATCCTGTTCATCTTGTCCGGTTCCCTGAACCTTGCTGGACAGCAACTACCGCAGTTTTCCCAGTTCATGTTCAATGATTTTGTACTGAATCCGGCGATAGCAGGGATACATGACTATTACCAGATCAGGACCAATCACCGGTTTCAGTGGGTGGGGATGACAGATCCGCCGCTGACAAACTCTATTTCTGTTTACGGTCCCCATTCCAGGATGGACATGGGGTATGGAGGCACTATATACACCGATGTTACCGGACCAACCAGCAGAACAGGTGTGTCGGGTTCATATGCCTATAACATCGCTGTTTTTGGTGACATGCGCCTTTCCATGGGCCTCAATCTGAGTGTGCTGCAATACCGGGTGGACGGAACGCAGCTTACTCCCAAAGATCCCTCCGATATGTTCATCCAGGGTGTGGTGAGTACTACTTACGTTCCTGATGCCGGCGTGGGTGTGTATCTCTATGGCGACAATTATTATGCCGGGGTCTCGGCCGCCCAGCTCCTGAATAATAAATTGGAAATTTTTGAGGAAAAAACCGGACTTAATAAATTAAAAAGTCATTTATTTGTAACAGGAGGATACCGGTACCAGGCCGATCCTGACTGGATCATTGAACCATCGGCAATCATTAAAGTGACGGCGCCGAGCCAATTCAGATTCGAGGTCAACACCAAAGTGGAATGGATGGAGATGGTCTGGCTTGCCGCAGGATACAGGTTCCACGAAGCGGTTACCATCATGGCAGGATACAATTACGATGATAAATTTTATTTTGGCTATGCCTATGATATCGGGATCACCGAGTTAAGATTATACAATATGGGCAGCCACGAACTCATGATAGGATACAGGTTCAATGACATTAAATAAAAAAAACATACCCTTCACGGCAGTACTGCTGATCATTACCATCCTGCTGGGAAGTATTGCATGTAATAAAAATAAGCAGATTAAAGGCGATGAGTACATTGAAAGAGATGTGCTCGTTGAGGTAATCATGGATATGCACCTGATCGATGGGATCACCAATGACATGAATTACTACCGAAAATTCAATCCAGGAGATAGTATCGATATTTACGGTCCGATATTTGAAAAATATGACATTACCCGGGAGATGTACGAACGCACCATCAACGAATACAGTAAATATCCGCAACTCATGGACGAAGTATATGATGAGGTACTGATGAAACTGAGCCTGCTGCAGGACAGGATAGAAAGTGAGGAGGACGAAAAGATCGAAGTGATCGATGGCAGGAAACCCTGATGCTTAAATTTAAGAACCATCTCCTGTTTCAGAAAATATAGACAGCCATGATCCCCAGCGTAGCTACCAAACCAATCATAAAGCCTGTATAGATCTCCCTGGGGCGATGCATGCCAAGTTTGAGCCGTGCAGCCCCAACCAATCCGCCAACCAATAAGGTAATGATAAACAAATACTGGATGGCCGCGCCATAAATCAGCGCCAATACCAGCAGGATCCCTGTCAATACACCTATCCCGAGCATATGAATGCTGGGTTTCATAAAGTTATTGACTACCAGGGCAATGAACAATGCCACAGGTGGACAGAACAGGAAGACAATATGTCCACCTGTCAATTGTGGAATCCCACGCATCACAAAAAAGGTAAACAGGTAGAGAATGATGGTAAGCGCCATGGGCAG
>CAYOSB010000207.1:0-7218 GCA_964406495.1 uncultured Bacteroidaceae bacterium
GGAATTTTATCATCAGTCATTTTGGTTTCGGAGAGTTCCTGTTCATTGATCCCGACAATGACGAGGTGATCTGCCGGGCACAGGACCTGCAAACCTTTCAGCAGAAGATTGCGGAAGTGCCCGACCGTGTACTGATCTATCATGCCGGTAAAAATGACTTTTCCAAGTGGTTGAATGCACGTGCGATCTTTCCCGTAGCACAGCTATTCAAATACCTTACGCGCGACGATTTTAATGATGTGGATGATGTGCGGAGCTACATATATGAAGCGATTTCCAGCTTCCGGATCAGCAAGGGCAGGGGGATCATTGCCGAATTCGACCGGAAGACCTATGATGAATATCGCACCTTCAGCCGGATCGGCCAGGGCTCCATTGGTGGAAAGGCACGCGGACTGGCATTCATCGATTCCGTGATCCAGAAATACCGGTTGTATACCAAATACGAAAATGTGGCTTTCACAGTACCAAGGACCGTGGTCCTGAGCACCGATATCTTCGATCAGTTCATGGAGATGAACGACCTGCACCACATCGCGCTGTCGGATCTTTCTGACGAGGAGATCCTGGACCATTTTGTCAGTGCCCGTTTTCCCGGGGAGCTGCACCAGGACCTGTACACCCTGCTTTCATACGTGCGGGCCCCGCTGGCAATAAGGTCGTCCAGCAAGCTTGAAGATTCACATTACCAGCCGTTTGCCGGTATCTATTCCACCTACATGATCCCGGTGAACAAGAACGACATGGCCCATACCATGGAAATCCTTACCATAGCCATCAAATCGGTGTATGCATCGGTATATTTCAAGAGCAGTAAAGCCTATATACAGGCCACTTCCAATGTGATCGACGAGGAAAAGATGGGGATCGTGCTGCAGGAGGTCTGCGGATCGAAATATGGCGAGATGTATTACCCCACCATTTCCGGGATCGCACGTTCAATCAATTTCTATCCCATTGCCCCGGAGAAACCCGAGGATGGAATCGCCAAGATCGCATACGGACTGGGCAAATATATTGTGGATGGCGGACTTTCGCTGCGTTTTTCTCCGAAATACCCCAAAAAGATCCTGCAGTTATCTACCCCGGAACTCGCACTGAAGGAGACCCAACGCTATTTTTATGCACTGGATATGGACGACCAGCATTTTACAGCCTCCACTAATGATGCTGTGAATCTGCTGAAGGTGAAGGTAAAGGACATCGACATCAACACTGATTCATCGATCAGGCACCTGGTCTCGGTCTATGATTACCACAGCAATATGTTGCGCGACGGAATCCAGGGAAAGGGCAAACGCCTGATGACCTTTGCGGGGATATTGCAGCACAAGAGTATGCCGCTTGCTGAGATCCTGAAAGACCTGCTGGAGATCGGTCAGAATGAAATGAACCTGCCCATCGAGATCGAATTTGCGGTCAACATGAGCGATGAAAAAGACAAACGACACATCTTTAACCTGTTGCAGATCAGGCCTATCGTAGATACTGACCAGGCCAGTGACATTGAGATCGAAGCCGTGGATGAAGCAAAAACGATTATCTGTTCAAATACAGCCTTGGGCAACGGGATTTTCCCCGGGATTACCGACCTGGTATATATTGACCCCGTGGAATGGAATGCTGCGGAGAGTAAAAATGTGGCATTGAAAGTGGAGGAGCTGAACACGCAGTTCCGGGAGCAGAAGAAGAACTATGTGCTTATCGGACCCGGTCGATGGGGTTCTGGCGACCCATGGCTGGGTATACCGGTGAAATGGCCGCAGATTTCGGAGGCACGCGTGATCATTGAATCTGGCCTGGATAACTACCGCATCGATCCCAGCCAGGGCACCCATTTCTTTCAGAACCTGACCTCCTTCAGGGTGGGGTACATGACCATCAACCCATTCATTAATGATGGTTATTACAACCTTGATCTGCTTGCCCAGCAGGAGGTTGTGCATGCCGACGGGGCGGTCAGGCATGTGCGGTTTAAGAAACCGCTGATCATTAAAATTGACGGGAAATCCAACCGGGGGATCATCCTGAAGTCAGGTGGACGTGATTAAACATTATGCATTCCTGTGTGTTACATAGTCAAACAATCAAAACAATTCATCAATACTATGAAAACACGCAAAAACTTTAGAACACCGATGATGCTTGTCGCAGCTTTGCTGCTGTCAGGCCTGGTTATTTCTTCCTGTACCAACATCAACGGGAAAGAAAACGGATCACTTGAAAAGTCTCTTCTTCCAATGGGAGAGAACGGTTTTGAGCAAAAAGAACTTCCCTATGCTTTCGATGCACTAAAACCCTATATTGATGCGCAAACCATGGAACTTCACTATGGAAAGCACCACGCCGGATATACGCGTAAGTTCAATGCGGCGATTGAAGCAGAAGGGATCGCATCCACCGACATTAAGGAAATTTTCAGCAATATTTCACAGTATGGCCCTGGGGTGAGAAACAATGGCGGAGGGTACTACAACCACTCCCTGTTCTGGAACTTCATGTCACCGGATGGCGGTGGTGAACCTACAGGCGACCTGTTGGCGGCGATAGAAGAGGCTTTTGGATCATTCTCAGCATTCAAGGAGTTGTTTTCTGAGGCAGCAGCAACACAGTTTGGCTCCGGATGGGCATGGCTGATTATTGATGAAGAAGGAAATCTGCAGGTGACCAACACCTCCAACCAGGACAATCCGCTCATGGATATCGCTGAAGTGAAGGGGACTCCACTGCTTAACCTCGATGTATGGGAGCATGCCTATTACCTCAATTACCAGAACAAACGAACAGAATACATCAACAATTTCTGGAATATAGTAAACTGGGAAACGGTTGCACAACTGTATGAAGATGCAATGTAACATATATATAGTCATTTGAATTTAATGGCAAGGGAACCTTTGCCAGCATGATTCTTAAAAAACTCCGGCACAACTCGCCGGAGTTTTTTAATGTTCCCGTGTTCAGATCTCATCTCCCGTGTTAAAATCCTCTTCCTGTGTTCAGATCCTTTCCAGGATTCGAATCCTCTTCCTAAATTAAGATCGATTCCACCTGTTCCTTAACCATGTTATTTATCATATCGAAATATCTTGGTAATCTTGAACGAAACAATCAACTTTACAAACTGCTTCATTGTCGCATGATTCGCGCCATTGCGGCTGATTACCAAACACTATTACGAACAAAAAAACAGCAGATATGAACGTAGATCTGATAATGAATGACCTGGTCAAGAAGAATCCTGGAGAGGTGGAATTCCACCAGGCAGTTCACGAAGTACTCGAGTCCATTGAAGAGATTTACAATGAAAACCCTCATTTTGAATCAGCAAGTGTAATTGAACGGTTGATCGAACCTGACCGGGTACTTACCTTCAAGGTTCCCTGGGCGGATGACCAGGGTAGGATCCATGTCAACAGGGGATTCCGGATACAGTTCAATAATGTAATCGGTCCCTATAAGGGCGGATTGCGGTTTCACCCCAGTGTCAACCTCAGTATCCTGAAGTTTCTTGGTTTTGAACAAATATTCAAGAACAGCCTTACTTCACTTCCGATGGGGGGTGCCAAAGGCGGATCTGATTTCGATCCAAAGGGAAAGTCCAACACCGAGATCATGCGTTTCTGCCAGTCGTTTATGCTTGAATTATGGAACCTCATTGGTCCCAACACGGATGTTCCAGCGGGTGACATCGGAGTGGGGGGGCGCGAGATCGGTTACCTCTACGGGATCTACAGGAAGCTGGCCAGGGAAAATACAGGTGTACTTACCGGGAAAGGGCTGAACTGGGGCGGTTCACTGATCCGTCCGGAGGCAACAGGATTCGGAACCGTCTATTTTGCCAAGGAGATGCTGGCCACCCGGAAGGAAACTTTTGCCAATAAACGGGTGGCGATTTCAGGGTTCGGTAATGTGGCCTGGGGTGCGGCCATGAAGGTCACAGAACTGGGTGGAACGGTTGTTACGATCTCCGGACCCGACGGATATATATACGATCCGGAGGGCATTAAAGGCGACAAGATCGAATACATGCTGGAGCTCCGGGCCACCAACGACGACATAGTGGCACCGTATGCGCTCGAATTTGAGAGCGGTCAGTTCATACAGGGCAAGCGGCCCTGGGAGGTGGATGTGGATATTGCACTTCCTTGCGCCACGCAGAATGAACTCAATAAGGAGGATGCAGAACAACTTGTGAAAAACAAATGCCTCTGCGTCTGCGAAGGGGCCAATATGCCCTGCACACCCGAAGCCATAGAGGTATTTCAAAGCAATGGTATCTTGTATGCACCCGGCAAGGCAGCCAATGCAGGCGGTGTGGCGACATCCGGACTTGAAATGGCCCAGAATTCCATGAAGATCAACTGGAGCAGGGCAGAGGTGGATGACAGGCTACATCATATCATGACCAATATCCATGAGAACTGCGTGGAGCATGGAACCAATGACGAAGGTTATGTGGATTACGTGCGGGGCGCCAATATTGCAGGGTTCCTGAAAGTGGCCAATTCCATGGTCGACCAGGGACTGATCTGATGTGATCTGAAAATATCCCGTGATAGATGATCCCGGGTGAGTCGGTTAAACAAAGGTTTACACTACTACAACTACTGCTAATTCCGGCTCACCCGGGTTATCTTTGTGACTTCAGGTATTCCCTGAATGCCCCATAGTCGGCTGCGATTTCGACTGTATCCTTTTTGCCGGCAGCAAAAGCTTTCAACCGTTCCGGCTGGTCCGACTCCGCGCCTATGGCTTCCTTCACCGTTTCCGGGAATTTGGACGGGTGCGCGGTTTCCAGGAACATCACGGTGCTGCCGGGGTGCGCGGCAATATAATCGCTGGCTGCCTGGTAGCCGGTGGCTCCGTGAGGATCCAGGATGTACCCCGTGGTTTCATATACCTGTTTCATGGTCTTCCTGATCTGGTCGTCTCTGTAACGATATCCTTTCATGTGCCGGGTGATCCGGTCGTGCCGGTGGTCGAACAGGTCCAGTATGCGTTCAAAATTGCTCGGTGCTCCCACGTCCATGGCATTGGCAATGGTCTGTACCGAAGGACGTGGTACATATTTCGAGGTTTCCAGGTACTCCGGAACTACGTCATTGGCATTGGAGGCAGCAAGGAACGTATGTACGGGAAGTCCCATCTCCCGGGCGATGAGCCCCGCTGTAAGATTTCCGAAATTTCCGCTGGGGACGGAGATCACCAGTGGGTTGATATCCGCCAGCCCGTCACCTGACTGCCTTTTATTCAATATACCGGAACCCGACTGGCCGTTATTCATTGTGCCGGAACCCGACTGACCGGTCACTATTTGGCTCCACCCGCGGAAATAGTAGAACGACTGCGGAAGGAAACGTGCGAGATTAATAGAATTGGCAGAGGTGAGGGTCATTTCGGACCGCAGGACATCATCAGCGAATGCCTGTTTTACCAACGCCTGGCAATCGTCGAAGGATCCATCCACTTCCAGTGCCGTGATGTTTTCTCCCAGCGTGGTAAACTGTTTCTCCTGCAACGCACTCACCTGGCCGGAGGGGTACAATACATGGACCGAGATCCCCGGTACCCCCAGGAAGCCATTAGCGACAGCACTGCCGGTATCACCGGAGGTGGCTACCAGCACGTGCACCTGTGTTTCACTATCGCTGGTGAAATGTTGAAGCAGGCGTGCCATGAAGCGTGCGCCCACATCCTTGAACGCAAGGGTGGGGCCATGGAACAGTTCCAGGGCGTAGATTCCTTCAGAGACTTTCACAACGGGGGTGTCAAAATTCAGTGCATCATCCACAATCTCCTCAAGCTTCCGGGCAGGAACATCGTCACCGAAAAGTCTCCTGGCAATGACCTGTCCCACTTCTGCAAGCGAGCTGCTGTTTTTTACCTGTTCAAGTTCTTTCCTGGTGAGCACAGGGATTTTCTGCGGCATGAAGAGCCCCCGATCCGGAGCCATTCCGCGTTTTACGCCTTCTTCGAGTGTGGCGGTCACTGTTTTATCCTGTGTTGAATAATAGATCATGTGCTTAGCCTGTTATTCTGCACCCTGCTTCACTTACCCTGGAAACGTAGGTGCTGCTTGTGATGTGATGTGCTGAAAAATGTGTTTTCATGATCGCGGCAACCGTTTCCGCGATACCGATGCTCCTGCATAATGCAAAGACGGAAGGTCCGGATCCCGAAAGGCCGCTCCCCAGGGCCCCTGCATCGATGGTCTTTTTGCGGAGCGTTTCAAATTCCGGTAACTTCCCGGTCCGGTAAGGTTCAGCGAACAGGTCGATGAGCGACCGTCCGATCAGGCTGTGGTCTGAGGTGGTCAGCCCGGCAATCAGTCCTGCCAGGTTACCGGCCTGCGATAAAGCGGTTTTAATGGGAAATGACTTTGGGAGTACCCTGCGTCCATCGCTGGTCTTGAACTGCAGGTCGGGATGTACCACGGCACAATGCAGGTCATCCGGATAGGGAATGTGCTTGATATCCAGTGGATCATATCCCCGGATCAGGGTAAATCCACCCAACAGGGCAGGGGCGATATTGTCTGCATGGTAGGATCCGCTGGCCGAAAGTTCTCCCTCCATGGCATAGGGAAGCAGTTCGGGGACAGAAAAGGGCGCACCCAGGAGTTCGTTGATGCCCATCACGGCGGCAACGCAGCTTGCGGCAGAGGATCCGAGCCCGCTGCCTGGATTGATTTTTTTCGTAAAAATGATATCGAACCCATCCGTGTTTCCCAGCTCATCGAGCAGGGCTGTTGCCGCAATTGCTGCTACATTGAGGTTGGGATCCAGGGGCAGTCCGGTTCCCGACCGGTCGATCAGCTGAAGTTTTCCCAGGTCGTTCCTTCTTACCCGGAGTTCATCACCTGGTGTCTCAAGGGCAAACCCCAGCAGGTCGAAACCTGGCCCCACATTGGAGACCGTGGCAGGACAAAATACATTTACTTCACTACGCACAAGAATATATATTAAGTGTCTGTTCTCTTAATTTTTATGTCACTGACCCATTGGTTCATGAAATAGTCGGGCAGCACCTGATCATGAACCGAATATCACATTCCGGAACTATTGAGCTGATGAAACACTGCATCGTTTAGTTCCTTCAGCGAATGTAATACAATATCGGATGCGCCAAAACGCTCACCGGGATGTTCCGGGACGACGATGGTCTTCATTCGGGCCGCCTTTGCAGCAATCAGGCCATGAAACGAATCCTCCAGTG
>CAYOSB010000208.1:0-7207 GCA_964406495.1 uncultured Bacteroidaceae bacterium
AGATAATAAGGTGCTCGGGCTCCTACGCTAAAGCTCCGGCGACAGCGTGCGAACCTTCATCATTATGCCTTTAAGCTTCGTTCTATATATTAGCTTCGCTGAGCTCATCGCCAGGGCGATTTCGGTTCATCTTCTTTTGTCATTGCTCCGCTGAACCTTTAGCTCGGTGAAGCCAAATTAAAATGCTCAATGATGAAGGTTTCATCAAAAAATATATTTCTGTTATAGTATTGATTTACTAATAGTTGCAAGTTCTTTTTTCCTTAAGGTGCATTCATCGTCCTCCCCTGGCGGCCTCTTGCTGGCTCAGTTCTTTATCAGGTTAAATACACGGTCTTTAATCTTTATCAGATAGTTTCCTGACTCAAGCGATTCAATATTGATTGAATTATCATTGCGCTGACCTGCGCTTACCTTGTGACCGGTTATTGTATAAATCTCATAATCAAATCGTCCATCAATTCCAGAAACGTAAATCCTTTTTTCTGCAGGAACAGGATAAATAGTGATGCTGTTTTTCAATGATTCACTGTCAGAAGTCAGCGGGTTCACCTGCACCTTAAGGAATACAGCTGAGGAATTCCCAAAACCATCATCGGCCTGGATTTCAAATACATTTACTCCCTCGTGCTCTGCCCTTGGTGTCCCGCTCATCATTCCTCCCGGGTCTACAGTCAACCAGGTGGGACCAGATATTTTTGTGAATGTGAGCACATCATTTTCCGGATCGGTTATATCCAATCCAATTACAATGGTATCAATAAAATTAGAATCAACCATTGCATCCGGATAATAAAGGGTATCCCCCGACCACTCCGGTGATAAATTATTTACTTGTACCACTTCAACTTCAATGATTGCTACTGCATTCCTTCTATTCCCATTTCCATCATTGGCTTCCACAACAAAATAATTTTCTCCTTCATCTTCATTTCCAGGCGTTCCGCTTAGCGTACCTGATAAACTGATGGATAGCCACTGCGGACCATTAACTTTTGAGATGCTGATCTCATCCTCTTCCGGGTCACTCACATCCTTTCCAATTTCAAGTTCCCCGGCATAGATCGAATCAGCTTTCGCTCCTGGCAACAGCATCGTATCTGACACCCATTCCGGGGCAAGATTAAACCGGGTAATATCCCTGCTGACAGATACATAATTTAACAGAGGCGAATCACCCTTTATCTTAATGTAGATATCATCTTTCCCGGTAAACATCGCATCGCTGACAGAAAAATCTAAATACCGGTATTTAGGATTGGCTTCTCCTGAATAGCTGTATGTCTCGCCCAATTTCCTGCCGGACACAGAATTATAATATACCTCAATGGTGCAATTCGCATCAATATAGAAATAGGTGGTTATTTCCACGGGATTGTTACTGCCATACAAAAAGTCTTCATCTTCAACATCAATATGGTATTCATTGGTACCGGACCTTGCTCCGCTGATTCTCCTTGCATCGTAGGGATCAGTGCTGAACATATTCGCATCTTCCAGGGTCAGGTTTTCCTCATCAAGAATCAATCCCTGGTGCATCAACCAGTTTTGATTTGCATCAGTAACCGCAAAAGCCTTATCAAAGATGTTGCGCTCCTGTTTCAGGATGGTATCATGAAAAAATGCATTTGGCATACTTCCTATTAGTGATTCCTTAATTGACACATTCGCCCCGGACTCGAATTTTTTGGTTATCAATCTGCTAAAAGTGAATGCGTTATGTTGAAGAGTGCCTTCGCTATTCACTTCAAGTCCCACCACTCCACGTTTACCCGATCCTCCAATTGAACTCTGCTGTGTAATGACTGCTCCGGATTCGATGAAATATGCCTTGTCAGCTGTTCCTTCGGTACCAGCGATCCACAGGTTTGCTGTTCCGCTAAAGTTCTCGTCCCCCCAGATGCCATAACTTCCTGTGCGGTCTCCCTGGTTATTGATATTACCAATTGGGAGAACCAGGGATATGTCGGAATTACCTGAAAAACGATATGCCCGCTGCAATTGCTCACCACCGATCATAAATCCAATTCCTGTCGAATTATCCGCCCTGAAGAATTGGTGGGAAGCATGGTTGAAGATATTAAAGACTACCTGGTTTGTTGTATTTTCCAGCCATATGCCATGCAAGTATTTTCCACAATAACGCTTCAGCACAGATGTACCTGCGGTTCCTCCACCTGTATTCGGACAATTATCCATTTTCAGATCCCTCCAGAAGTCCGGCTTCAGGTGAAAATTCTCAACCCTGCCACCATCACAATGCTGCACGTAGATGGTTTTATTCAAACCACCTAAAAAGCAATTCTCAAGCAAATGGTCATCCGCATTTACGAAGTGCACTGCCTGGTAGGGATTTGCGAGCATACAATCTGTAATGTATGTCCCATAACCAGCCCCCCTGATCGTAAACGGATATTCATACAGTGTTTCCGGAAGGATCATATCAGCATGCTGAGACGGATAGTAAAAAGTGAGACCACGAACGCCGGAATTAGCTTCCAAAGTAATAAATGCTGCACCCTCCGGATCACCTTCACCTCCGGTAACCTGGATCATGCTGTGAAAATCCCCATCGCTGGATTTGTGTCTGCTCCCGCTTGCACCCCTTAGCTCAACACCACTCGCTAAAGTATAAGATCCTGATATATCGAATCTTCCACTGGGTACAAACACGATTCCTCCTCCATTTGCATTGGCGGCATCCACTGCAAGGCCGAAAGCATTGCTGTCATCGCCACCATCGTTGGTCGCCGCACCATAATCAGTGATATCAAAAAGATCGTATTTTGCGGGCTTCCTGACAATGCTCAGATCTTTGGGTGGCAATAAAGGTGCTGCTGAGTATCGGTCATCTGTGACATCATTCTTTATTGTAATCAGTGCGGTAGATGTGGAATTATCAATAAGGTCCATCCCATCTGCAAATGTTGATCCATAAACCAGGGCACTGCTGATATTGCTTCTGAACGCAATGTCATTGCCGGTATTAATAAACGCACAACCTACAATCTTCAGATTTCCTGCGCTGCTCACCTTTCCATCAAATACACAACTTCCAAGGCTCAAACCTGCACCCGCATCATTCTGCACAGACAGTGACTCACTGACGAATGTGCAATTGTTTGCTTTAATACCTAAATTGCCTGTATACAGGTTCTGAAGAGCAGCAACAGAACCTTCCAGGTAGGAATTTACGATTTTGAGTCCTTTAGCAGATTTAATCTTCAGTGCAACTTTACAATCACGAAAGTCCAACCCGGAGATATCGCCATGAGGATTGTCTCCTGTAACGCCAACATCAAATTGCAGCCCGGTATTCATTCCCCAAACCTTACATTCTGTTAAGTGAAATCCATCCATTTCCCGGATATCAATGCCCAAACCGTTGGCTAAAATAAAGTTCGCATAATCACCTTTGGCAAGAAGATCTCCTTGTAATTCTGACCATTGCCAGAAATCAGGTCCGAATACCAATTTGTCGAAACGCGATACTGCATAGCTCTTATCTGCAAAAAAGCCAGTCTTCAATGCGGTACCCTGGATGTTATCGATAAAGCACATGGAGGCACTGCTCATATTCACTCCCTGGTAAGCATTCACCAGGGTGATATTCTCTATCGTTATCGGTCCACCGGCCGAAGCTATGACAAATGGATAAGCTACGATATTATCCGGGGTCTGTTCCGGATGCCAGAAAGTAAGGTCCCTGACTCCGCTCGAACCGGAAACTGATAGGAATGGTATGCCTTCAGCATCACCTCGTCCATCATAAATCTTCAACACACTTCCAGTTTCAGGATCAGAATCTGAAAGTGGTCGCCATCTTCCCCGCAAAGTAACATTCTTCGGGATATCCAGGCGACCAACAAAACGATAATGACCTTCCGGCACGAATACCGTACCTCCACCCCTGGCTCCTACCAGGTCAATTGCCTCCTGGAAGGTGTTTGTACAATCTTCATTTGCCGGATCAGCCGGAAGTGGATGCTGAAATCCTTCATCATCCACGCTAATTGCAGCAAGAATCAGGTCCTCTGTCGGAAAACGGGCATCTTCCGGAATTGCTCTCCAATTCAACTCCATGGGAATGTGATAGCCGGTCCACTTAACAGCCATCATTTCTCTTTCGTCTTTGAAAGATGTGGAATTCAATGGAGAACTCATCACCTTTACCTCCCCGATCCACCCATTAAAATAACGTGATTCTCCTGTTACCGATCCCAGGGAAACAGGAGCATCCAATGAAAAATCTGCATGACCAAGACTTCCGCTAATTGAACTGCCATTCTTAGAATCCCAGAATTCATAGGTATCATTTTCAGCATTATAATTAAAGGCATATACTACCCTGTCCCCTACAGCAAGATCCTCTCCACCCTTATTTATGGTTTTACCTCCCAGATATGCCTGTATACTGCCTCCATTGCTATATCTTAATCCAAAACCCTGGGCTACTGCAGTAGAATTACCAAACATATCATTCCAATTATCAACGATTCCATTTAATTGAAATGCGATGATCACACAAAATCCACCTGTTCCTGCTGATTGATCCAGCCAAACATCGGATTCTGCCGGACTAAACAACTGCATTGAACATGCAGTATCCCTGAAATCCAACCAGGATAGCTCTTCACCAGAACCAGACGAGTAAAATATACTATCATGACGAACCATGGCATTATTCCCGACTCCACTTTGGTCCTGCCATTCGGTAACAATATTGTTTGCATCGAGCACCACACTTCCCGTAACTTCAGCATCCAAATGTTGAATGAGCTGAGCATTCAGGCTAAAACACAAAATTAATAATGCCCCAATCAGTTTTCCTGACTTGTATTCCATAACTCAGACTATAAAAACATCTATAATTTACATAATGGAATGCAGTGTTTAAGGCCAAAAAACAAAAACGGCAGCTTTCCTATTCTTAATTAGCTCTACCGGACCTGTGCAAAAGCCCCCAAACCAGGCTGATCAGCACTCCAACCCAGCAATGTGGCTATGCGATCCGGCAGTGGCATACCCTCTGGCACGCCAGTCAATTGGTTCAAGCGGAAATCTCCTGCAGAAACAGACCTAAACAGTTCATCCGACGATATATCAAGCTCCTCACTTCCCTCTTCATAGTTCCCATAAATTCCCCTAAAATCTTCCAGGCTGGCGAATAAGATGGATTCCGGATTGATTGGCTGGAATTGAGCATTGATCAACCAATCTGCCTCCTTGAGTAATAGATTATGCCCCCAGACATCGGCCAGAAAATTTGTATCATACTTATTATTGTCCTCAAACAAAGCATAAAATCCACCTCGTGGATCATCGCCTGCAAAAACATTGTTTGCAACATGGTGACCATGATAATTATATGGCCCCGGACCAGTGGCAGCATGATTGAAACTATAATTTCGGTTCCAGTTACCTGCTCCCCGGTTGTTCCGCCATAGATCTATACGTGAATCGATCATCGTATTGTTGTATACCAGGCAGCCATAGGAATTGCAGAGCCACAGATTGGCTTTATTGAATACATTCCCTGCAATATAGGTGCGGTGGCAAATCTCTACTTTCAGGCCAATACCGCAATTATTGAAATAGTTATTTATAACTACACCCTCTCTGTGTCCAACATCATACCATATCGCCTCACAGGGCATGTCGGCAAAATAATTGTTTCTGATGGTATAGTTATGACACTGGTTGAATACTTTAATGCCTGCCGGATAGATCCTCAAATTGAACCAGTTGGAGTTGCTGACGATGTTATGCTCAAACAGATTATTGTGCGACATGCGGGTAACAACTGCTACATTACCAATCATACTGATGTCATTATATCCAATGTATGAATCCGGTGAAGTTAAGCGCAAACCGTCATCACCGCAGAAGAGTAACCTGCAATTTTCAATATGTGTATTTAAGGGTGCATCAGGCATCTCTTCATACTCAATTACCTTGTATGGATCATTACCTTCAATATTGATGCAAGAGGCAGCATAGCCCAGGAAATCTATACCAAGTATAGTTGGACCTATCTTGTCAGCGTTCGCATCATGTATTCTTACGATTCCGTTTTCGTACCAGGAAATTTCAACTGACTTCCCGCGAGGATCAATACTTAAATATATTTCACTATCCACATAGTCACAGTAAAAATATCCCTCTTTAAGTGATGTTGAATCAGGTGCAGGACGATACATCGCTCCCTCAACAACAACAATATCCCTGTTATAATTTGTAGGAGGGCCATCCCTGCCGCCTGGTTTATACCATGTGGGAGGCTCAGTGTAAAACATACTATCCCATTGGGTGACCCAATAATTACCACGCCTTTCCCAGTTCACTGCTGTCTTTGTCCCCATAAGAACAGGCTGTTCTTCCAGATAGGGCTGAATTGTAATTTGCTTATTGAAGAACAGGTTCCCGGTGCGATAGGTACCTCCTCGCAGAACGATCGTATCACAACTTCCTGCCAGAATAAATGCCTGGTTAATAGTGGTAGGCTTTTTAAGATTTCGACCATCTGAATTGGCATCCCCATCGGGCGAGGCAAATATCGCATTGTCCGGAATTGCATAATTCCTCTCCCGTGGGCCAAACGAGCCGAATTTTTCCAGGATGAAATCTGGAACCGGAGTCAAATCATAATACCTATTCCCCTCTCCTATTGAAGCTGATTCACCAGAAGAAGAACTGCAGGAATAGAAGGCAAAGAAAAGAAGCACAGTTGGCAGTATTGAAAATACACGGTTTTTCATGTCTCTATTCTTGTATCATCGTATTCTGAATTTGGTTTCCTTCAATCTCCAGGAATCATTTCTGCTTACGTCCTATCGCAGGTGCCATGTCATCCTGGGCTGGCAGAAAAGAAGCCAGCTTCCTGATGATACTGGCATATTCCTGGTTATCGGTCTGGTTCACCCATTCATTCGGATCCACTCCCCTGTCATAAAACTCGCTTGATCCATCGGTGTATCGTATGTAGCGGTAATCATCCGTTCTTACGGTAATGTGACTCTGATAGGCAGTAAGCGCAGGATATTTCCAGGCAGCATCACTGTCTTCCAACAGTGGTACAAGCGAATTTCCATCCACATGATCCGGGGTCTCGATTCCGGCCAGCTCCATGATCGTCGGATACACATCCTGGAGGCTAACCGTTCGCCGGGAAATCTGTGCGGGTTTAGTAACTCCCGGCACATGAAAC
>CAYOSB010000209.1:0-7178 GCA_964406495.1 uncultured Bacteroidaceae bacterium
CCGGGTGCCACCGCTTTGTAGTCAGTCCCGAACACTGCGCCATGACTCCGATAGAAGCTGAGGCGTGGGGAGCTGAGGTGGAGGGATATTACATGTGCGAGCACTGCATCGAAAGGGGACCGAGCCTCACCACGGCAGATATGGAAACATTGAGGAATAGGCCCGTCCCGCCAACGTTTACGCCTCCTGCAGGCTGGACTCCGGAACCTTTCTCCCCCGATAAACTGCCTTCGAAAGAGGAGGTTGACCTTCTGGTCCAGCAGACGCTGGCCAATGGTTACGCCATCCAGGAAGCACCCTATACTGATCCAATGGCCTCTTTGGAGGAATTCATGGGTCGGCGGTTTTTCTTTCCTGTCGGAGAATGGCTTCACCTCTACCAGGCCTATCGATCGACAGGCGACAAAAGTCTCCTCGACGCACTCCGCGTATCAGCCCGGCATTACACCAGGCTGTGCGTGGATTATCCTGATGTTGCACAACTGAAGGCAAGAGATCCCGAGGGTATGGCCTTTATGTATTCCATGGCTGTCTCCTCCAGAATCACGCTGCAATTGGCACGACAGCGCCCCGACGAAGTGAGTCCGGAAGAGTTAAGCGAGGCCGAAGAATCTATTAACGCCATCGTTTCCACACTAAAACCGGTGCTCGAAGGGAATGACTCCCTCGATCCAGTCATGGGCATTCCGCAGGAAATAGCGGATGATTTCCAGAGTCGGGCATTTAACCGCGCCCTGAACGGGATGGGTACCATAGGCATGGCAACGGCAGCACTCGAGGATCTGCAGGCATTGAACAGTACAACGGAGTATCAGCCTACAATTGACCGCTACCGCAAGGTCATCCGGGAATATATCAAGAACTGGAAGAACACCGGCTTCGAGGAAACCTATAATGGTGACGACTATTTTTCCTACCCCTACAGTGCTACGGACAACGGTTACATGGTGGGTGACGTCAAGTTATTCGGCGCGGATGATCAGGGCCATTTTACGCACTCTCTGCAGGGAGTTTACTTATTGTATGAATCGGTGCCGGAACTGGGTGTCGACGACGCCTTTATGACAGCTATAGCCAATACGATACACTTTAACTCATACACAAATTCCGGATCCCCGCAAACGCCCAGTCAGGAAGCGATACGTCCTAAAAGCAGGAAACCGTTTGGAGCACCGAGAGAAAGATTCTATCTGCTGGAAGCCTTTAAGAATGGCGTGATCGACGGTCAGTGCAGCAAGCTGAGCGAGGAAAAGAAGGCAGCGGTCAACAGCAACTATGAGAATAGACTCAAAACCTTGCACGTCCAGTATATGAAAGCCCTTCGCAGGGTTCCAACCATCATCTATCTTTCCAGCACGCTACCTGCCCAAACAACATTTACTTTAGACAAGAACGAACTTTGTATGACTGATACTGTTCAAGTTTCATTTACTGGCTCAGGAACAGAAAACAGTATCTTTAATTGGGGTTTTGACGGAGGAGATGTTTTATCAGGACCCGGGCAGGGCACTTATGAGGTGAATTGGTCAACCGGTGGCGCAAAAACAATTAGCCTGGTGGTAGAAGAGCATGGAGGTGCATCCATAATTACTGATACACTATATGTTTATCAACCGATAGCAGACTTTTCAATGGATGAGGTTGTTTGTGGTGATCAGAATACACAAATTAATTTTACTGGTGCAGCATCAGATTCTGCTACTTACAACTGGGACTTTAATTCTGCTAATATTATTTCAGGTATTGAATCAGGACCATTTGAACTCTATTGGGAGAACTTTGGAGAAAAGACGATTCAACTTACAATAAATGATAATGGCTGCATATCCAATACTGCTATAGATACGATAAAACTCAATCAAATCCCTACACCTGATTTTTCAACCCCGGAGTTTATATGCCATACAGGCACAGCAAATATTACATATACTGGAACTGCGTCTAATTCAGCAGAATTTATTTGGAGTTTTGATGGTGGCTCCATAAATTCTGGAATCAATGAAGGTCCATATGAGGTCTATTGGGATAATGCCGGATTAAAAACAATATACCTGTATGTAGAGGAAGATGGTTGTTCAGCTTATTCCAGTTCGACAATACGTGTAAATGAACAAACAAATCCAATAAATATTTGTATGGTTAGCGTAGATAGCAGCAATCATAATTTAATACTATGGGATCAGCTGAATGATGCTTTATATGATTCAGTTTTTATATACAAGGAGCGTTCACAATCTGATCTTTATACAAAAGTAGGTGCATTATCAGCATCAGAATCATCACAATTTTTAGATGTAGAATCAAACCCTGAACATAATTCAAGTCGTTATAAAATATCGGCTTTAGACACATGTGGATATGAAACAGAACTAAGTAGTTATCATAAAACACTTCATTTAACAATTAGCCTGGGAACAAATGGTAACAGGACTTTAACCTGGGATAGATATGAAGGATTCGATTATTCTACTGTACACATTTACAGAGGAAATAGCAAGAATGATTTAGTTAAAATTGCTGATCAACCGGGTAATACATTTACTTATACGGATCAAGATTATTCAGGAAATACAAATTATTATCAAATTGAAATACTCAATCCATTTCCTTGTAGTGTGAACAGTTCTTCTTCCAAAAAATATGCTGGCACTGCTAATTATGAATCAACGAAATCTAATATTGTGAGTTCCGAAGAACTTACTTCTCTTGCTTTGATAGAAAAATCGAATTTTGAAATATATCCTAATCCAGCAAATAACACATTATATGTTAATACAAATGGTGGTAATGAAATTAAAATTTCAATTCTATCTACGGATGGGAAAGTTATTCAATCAAATAGATACCAAAATGAAAATATTGAAATAAATATTTCAGATTTAAACACGGGGATTTACATATTGCGCTTTGAAAATCAAGATAATTTAATTTCAAAGAAATTTGTAAAAAACTAAAACTGAAGGATTCTTTTCAATTCACCCTCTTTCTCTTGCTGTCTTAGAATATTTTAAGGGAAGGATACATATTAAAGTTTGCCAGCTTTTTGCCAGCCAGATCGTTGTAAACGGGAATAATTGAGGTCCCTACCAGGGGATTTCAGGCAGCTACTCGTTTCTGCTCCAGATATAACTTCCACTTAATAGCGCATTGTACTCTTTTTTCAGAAGCTCTATCATCCCATTCAATTTCTGCGGATTTTTTTCGGCAATGTTCTCTGCTTCCGCTATATCCTGATTCATATTGTACAGTTCGAAATCCACCAAACGTCCCTGCTTAACCAGTTCTTCATTTCCCTCATATACGTTATGTATCAACGGGAGGTAGGCAGTGTCGGTTTTAACACGGGCGAGAATTTTAAAGTCATCGGTGCGCATGGCCACCCTGTGCTCATTTATCGCATCGTAAAAGGCCCATAGAAGGGGTTTATGCCTTTCCATATTTCCGGTTTTAATAACAGGAATCATCGACTGTCCGTCCAACGCTCTTCCAGAAAGTTTTGCTCCTGAAATATCTGCAAAAGTGGGCATAAAATCCAGCAGCGAGACAACTGCATCTGAAGTTCCATTGTAAGTCTCTTTTCCTAACCAGTGCAGAATACCCGGGACCCGAATCCCTCCATCTGTTGTCCATAATTTCATTCCTTTTAGAGGTCCGGGCAAACCATAGGATTTTGTTGCACCTCTATAGCGGTGTAAAGTTTCAGGCCCGTTATCTGAAGTGAAAACAACAAGGGTATTTTCATCATAATTCTCTATCAGGTATTCCATCAAACGACCAACAGCATTATCTATATTAGCGACATTGGCAAAATATTGAGCCTGGTTTTCATTTACTGATTCTGGTAAATATTCGTCAACCAAAAACTGGGGAGACGCTATCGGACCATGGGGTTCATGAAAAGAAATCTGCAGGTAAAATGGATTATCGGATTCTTTGTTTTCCAGCCAGGTCAGCACTTCGTCTACAACGATCTGGCAGCTAAAGCCTTTTAACTCCCCTACTTCCTTGCCATTGCGGATAAAATTATTCGGGTTTTCGTGACTTGGTCTTGCATTGTTATGCGTGGCAAACCAGTGGTCGAAACCAAAATATCCGGGTGTTGGTTGTTCATCGCTATTGAATTTTGAACTACAATGCCATTTACCCGCCATACAGGTTGCGTATCCTGCCTCTTTTAGCATGGCAGGAATGGTTTGCTCGTCTGCCTGTAAATGGACAAGGTCAAGACAGTCATTCGTTTCTCTTTCCGCAAGCCGTATGTAATCATAAATACCGGCACGGTTCGGACTCCTCCCGGTAAACATACCGGCGCGCGCAGGGGAACAAACAGGCGCTGCTGAATAGAAGCTGGTAAATCTAATTCCATCTTCAGCCAAACCATCCAGGTTCGGTGTTTTAATGATGGGGTGCCCGTATGATGATAAATCGCCGTATCCCAAATCATCACAAAGGATAACAACAATGTTGGGGCGGGATTTTTCCAGGTCTGATGTGCAGGAAAAAAGAACTATTGTGAACAGCAACAGGAAAGTAACGGATTTTAGTAGTCTCATGTACATATGTTTAAGGGATATACAACCAATTTACAGAAGCAATGGGCGTAATTCTCTTCCGGATATCAATATCTTCGATATCATTTTTTAATGCTCCCCAGCGCTTCCCCGATCGTAACCAATTGTTTCATAAAATCGTCGGAGATAGTTCCATCAGGCTTAGGAGGAACATCCCATGTAACGGCACCACCTACTTCATTGATTTCTTTGCTATACTTCACAATTTGCTCTTCGGAAAATCTGGGATCACCCTGGCCCCAGTAATTCCCCAGAAAGCTTAAAATATGGATTTGTTTCCCATCGACCTTGCCATCATAAGTATATGCCCATTGAATGCGATCCAAATCGTTTATCTCACCTGCCGTATAATCCTCATGGGGTGTAATGGACATGATTCTGGGAAATCGCCCAGGATTAAATGCCAAAATTCCATCAGGATTTCCGGCTCTGGCTGCATTCGCTATTGATTTGAAATTAGGCTCATCAGGTTGCCTGTAATGTGTATTCGGCCTATAACAAGCATCAAACCACCATCCGGAGACTTTTTCGCCCCAATTAAGGGAGTACTCTCTTATGATTTCCTGCATGCGCAACAGCGTCTCAGCAGATCTTTCAAATGGTCCGGATTTGTAGTAATCGTTTCTTTCCATGGCAAATCCCTTCATTTCTGCTTCGTTCTTACCAATCGCGGGCATAACAATGTAGGTTATCAGCTTTATTCCATATTTATCCAAAGCATCCGCCAAATCAACTACCAGGTCCCGCTTTGAACACTGGCTGGGCACCTGGCCGGTAAGCCTGTCATAGGTGGCATTTGGTGCTATAAAAAATGGGGGTCCGTGTCGCACAGTCATGATCAGATATCCGGCACCAGCCTCAGATAGTTGTTTCGCAAGTTTTTCACAATCAAAATTATCTATTAGTTCATTCCATTTATCAATATCAATCGAGTCCATCTGGTTTTCAGCAGCAAGCCATTCAGGTTGATAATGGATCATAACTCCCCATTTAGCTTCTCTCAGCCATTCGGCCCTGTCTTGAGCTGTTAATGGAATGAATAGTATTCCCAGTAAAAAAATAGTTATCTTCTTCATATCTCTAAATTTATATTTAAGTTGTTAGTTTTACATAAAATATCGATTATTGTAAGCTTATGGTTCCAGTTGCCTCACCCATTATAAATTTTCAAAGGAGGTTCGGCGAGCCCTCATCATCATAGTCCAACGAAATCTAATTCCATTTATAGATGTCCTTCTGTCTTTGCTCCGTTATCATCTTTACTCAATGATGAGGGGCTCATTGAATTTAATGAAAATCAAACTCGACGCTACCATGATAATCCTGAACTCTCAGCTTTATTAGTTGATTTTTATGAGGCCATTCAACAGATAAAATTCTTTTTTCACCGGGCAACAGGTTAAAGTATCCGTCTGAAAAATAAGCTGGTAAAATTCTTTGCCCGGAACTTGCGTCAATAAGATTCATTTTAACAGCCAATGCCGGCACTTTATCATTGTTTATAATCTGAAAACGTGCATTATTACCCGTTTTTTCAAGAACTTTAATAGTTAATTCAGGACTTTTAAGATGATTAAACTCGGAAAAACTTCCGTTATTGTCACTCCTCCAGTAGTCATTTTTAGAAATGACCTTATTATTCCGGAGCAATGTAAGCCGGATCAGGTAAACTTTTGGAAGCTTCGCTGGAATTTCCACTGTGAAAGATTCGGTCTTTTTGTTGGCCGCTGCATCTTGAATTGCTTTTTGGACAGCAAGGCTTTTACCATTCAAATCAAAAATCTCAGCTTTTGCCATAAGTTTTGCCTGATTATGCCGCGTGGTATTGATAATATCCACCTGGTTGTTTAGTGGATTTAACTGAATGTGTAAAGGTTCGCATGCTTTCTTTGAACCAAAATAAGACCCAAAGGTTTCATAATCCCACGAGTAGGTTTGCCATACCATACTTGGCCAGGCCGGGTGCGACATCCACAGCAATAATCCGCTGGCATTTTCCCAAAGTTTACTGTTCCAGCTTTCGAACATGGCACGGTGACTTTCATAATTGAGAAACTGGGCTTTTCGTGTGAAATCATCGAGCGAAACAGCATTGCCATACCTTTGCTCAAGATCTTCGGTAAAAGCTTCTAATCCTGAATGAAAATCGTGGTAATACCAGGTGTCACTTATTGGCCAGCGGTCGGCTTCTGGAATAAATGATCGCATGGTTTCGGCAGTTGGAATAGAAGGGGTGCCCAATTCTGTATTAAATCCATCGGCAAGTGTGTGGAAATACTCGGCAGTATTTTTCCTGTAATCCCAGGGTCCGCTCTGACGCAGGTTGATTTTACGGGAATTGGGAGAATAAAAACGTGTACCATCTTCATCAGCAATTAGTTTCTGAAGTTGATGCTCCAGTTCTTTTGGTGCATAACCTTCATTACGCGGGCACCAGATGACAATAGACGGATGGTTACGAAACCTTTTTACCACTTCGGTGGCGTTTTTCATAAAAAGATTGTAATCATTTATGCCCAGGTTATACCCTTCAGTTGTAAGCCAGAAATCATTCCAAACCAACATACCGTATTCATCGGCCAGTTCATAAAAAACCTGCTCGGTACT
>CAYOSB010000210.1:0-7171 GCA_964406495.1 uncultured Bacteroidaceae bacterium
GTTCCAGTCAAACTCCGCGGTATCGGTGCGGGCCCCCATGTGAATGACCACCTGCACAAACCGGTGGTTGTCCTCCAGCCAGGTTGCAAAATCCTTGCGCTCCACTTTGTCAGTGAAAGTTTTTCCAGCGTAATTCCGTTCTTTTTCCTTCTTGCTGAAATCATCCACCAGGACAATATCCTTGTACCTGTGCTTATTCAGTCCGGCAATAACATTGCTCCCGATAAATCCGGCTGCCCCGGTGACTACGATCATCTTTGAACTCTTTTGAACTTTCCCCCAAACTTACAGAAAAAATAATGATCCCACACAGGAAGTTGTAGCTGCAACGGGGGATGGACCAAAAAAATTTACAATCAGCGCAGTCGCCGATGCGTTAATAATTTCGTACTTTTGAACTTTGCACATTCTAAAGGGTTATATATCTTCAAGATATGGTTTACTTAACAAGAAGAGAACGATTTAGTGCAGCACACCGGCTGATGAAGCCTGGTCTGAGTGACAGTGAGAATATCAGGCTGTACGGACAATGTGCCAATCCCCAATGGCATGGACACAATTATGTGTTATGGGTGACCATCAGGGGAAAGGTACAGGCGGAAATGGGCTACGTGGTGGATCTGAAGGACGTGAGCAGTATCATCAAGGAAAAAGTGATCGAAAAACTGGACCACAAGAACATCAATACGGAGGTGGATTTCATGAAGAATGTGATCGCTTCCACCGAGAACCTGGCCGTAGGGATATGGAACCAGCTGGAACCGGATATCCGCAAGCTGGGCGTTGAGCTGCACCGTGTGAAACTGGAAGAGACCGAAAACAATTCGGTGGAATATTTCGGGGAATAAAAACAGGAATGGTGAACCGCACCCTGACAATAGTAAGGACGAACTGTTATGGTGAGCTCCATCAGAAAGATAAAAATTAAAATATGAAAATCGTTAATAACGGCACCGGCGAAAACATACTGGATGGGTACAACCGCATCGATGAGTTTGACCGGGATACAACAGAGCGGCTACAGAAGAATTACCACGAGATTCTCGGACTCATCGGCGAAGATCCGGACCGGGAAGGCCTGTCCAAAACCCCGGAGCGTGTGGCCAAGGCCATGCAGTTTCTTACGCAGGGTTACGGTCTTGATCCGCAGAAAATCCTGGAATCCGCAAAATTCAAAGAAGAGTACCAGCAGATGGTCATCGTCAAGGACATCGAGCTCTATTCCATGTGTGAACACCACATGCTTCCTTTTCTCGGGAAAGCACACATTGCCTATATTCCCAACGGGTACATCACTGGTCTGAGCAAGATCGCCAGGGTCGCCGAAGCATTTGCCCGCAGGTTGCAGGTGCAGGAACGGCTCACCGTGCAGATCCGCGATTGCATCCAGGAAACCCTCGAGCCACTGGGCGTTGCGGTGGTGATCGAGGCAACACACTTGTGCATGGTTATGCGCGGTGTGCAGAAACAACATTCTGTCACTACCACATCGGCCTTCACAGGTGAATTCCTCAAAAACCTCAATACCCGCGAAGAATTCATCCACCTCATCGGTAAAACACTGCACTGATAGTGCTCAATAAAAAATGGCCGGTACAGAGATGCTGCAGCAATGCAATGAAACCTTTGCGCTTCTCCCGCGATGAACCGTGCTAACTCCCATATTGAGCAACACTTTTCCCGCCATAAACCGGGCTTCTTCCCATATTGAGCAACGCTTTTCCGGTAATGAACCGGGCTTCCTCCCATAATGTGCAGCACTTTTGCGGTAATGAACCGGGCTTCCTCCCATAATATGCAGCGCTTTTCAGGTGGGCGACCCCACTTATTTCGAATTGTAATCTATTCACTTTGTTTTATTAATGTTTTACATAAAATTTACCCGTTTAGTAAGTTTTATCGTAAAGAACTGCTTATTTTTGCTAAACTTTTAAAAAGAAGAGATTATGCACGCATATGTTTTCCCCGGACAGGGGGCACAATTTGTAGGAATGGGCAAGGAGCTGTATGAGAGCAATGATGCCGCGAAGGAACTTTTTGAGCGGGCGAACGAACTGCTGGGATTTCGTATCACCGACCTGATGTTCGAAGGGCAGGACGAGGACCTCAAGCAGACCAGGGTCACACAGCCCGCCATCTTTCTCCATTCAGTGATCCTCTCCACAACCATAGAAAACTTCAAACCGGACATGGTGGCCGGGCACTCACTCGGTGAGTTTTCCGCACTGGTAGCCAACCGGACCCTGGCATTTGAAGATGGATTGCAACTTGTATTCAAACGTGCCATGGCCATGCAAAAGGCTTGTGAAGCGACACCATCCACCATGGCGGCCATCCTCGGACTGGAAAATGAGGTGGTGGAAGAGGTATGTGCGGCCATCGGCGAAGTGGTGGTCCCCGCCAACTACAACAGTCCCGGTCAGATCGTGATTTCAGGCTCGATGGCAGGGATTGATACAGCGGTGGAAGCGTTGAAGGAAAAGGGAGCCCGCAGGGCACTCAAGTTACCCGTTGGAGGTGCGTTCCACTCTCCCCTGATGGAACCCGCCAGGGAAGAATTGCAGGAAGCAATCGAGGCTACACAGTTCAGCACCCCGGTTTGCCCGGTATACCAGAACGTGAATGCCGCTCCATCTTCCGATCCGGCTGAGATCAGGAAAAACCTTGTTTCCCAGCTGGTATCACCGGTGAAATGGACACAAACAGCACAACGCATGATCGCTGACGGCGCAACTGTATTTACAGAAGTTGGTCCTGGTAACGTGTTGCAGGGACTGATCAAGAAAACAGATCGCTCTGTAACAACAGAGAGTGCATAGCCAGGAATAAAATAAACGTAAGGAATGAAAGTACTTAAATTTGGAGGAACTTCGGTGGGATCACCGGATTCCATCAGGATCGTTAAAGAGATCATCTCATCGCAACTGGAACCCAGTATCGTGATCGTCTCAGCTTTTGGCGGGGTTACTGATCAGATTATCATTACGTCCCAAAAAGCCATGGACCATGACCCGACTTACCGGGAAGAGATGATCGGTATCGGGGAACGGCACTTCGAAACGATCCATGCGCTGCTCGAAGGAGAGAACAGGGAATATACCCTGAAGATCGTGGATGCCCTGATCAACGAGTTCCAGGACATCCTGCACGGTGTGTACCTTTTGGAGGACCTCAGCCCCAAAACACTGGATTACCTCCTGAGCTTTGGCGAACGGCTTTCAGCATTCATCATCAGCAGGTTCATCGATCAGGCAGATTATTATGATGCACGCAAGCTGATCCATACGGACAGTAACTTTTCAAATGCCACGGTGGATTTCGGGAAGACCGAAAAGCGCATCAGGGCCAAACTGGATGCATTAAAAGGAACAGTGATTCTCCCGGGATTCGTGGCCTCTGATCCGCTTGGCAAAACCACGACCCTTGGCAGGGGCGGTTCGGACTATACTGCGGCTATCGTGGCCGCTACGCTAAAAGCAGATGTATTGGAGATATGGACCGATGTGGATGGATTCATGACTGCCGATCCGAGGATTGTGAAAAAGGCGCATCCCATTGATTGCATGACCTATGAAGAAGCCATGGAACTGTCACATTTCGGGGCCAGGGTGGTATACACCCCTACCCTGTCACCGGCATTCAGGGCCAGTGTGCCGATCCGTATCCTCAACACCTTCAACCGTGAAGCTCCGGGAACCCTCATCTCGCACCAGGGATTGTGTAAATCAGACCACCTGATCAAGGGAATCTCATCCATCAACAATGTAGACCTGGTGACCGTGAAAGGAGCAGGCATGGTAGGAAAGACCGGGACATCTGCCAGGGTCTTCAGCTCCCTGGCACGCAACAATGTCAACGTGATCCTCATCACGCAGGCCTCTTCCGAAATGACCATTTCCTTTGCCGTGGATCCATCGAGTTCCGATGCAGCGGTACAGGGACTCCACGAGGAATTCCTGAACGAGATAGAGACCCGGGGGGAAATGGAAATAGAGGTCATGAAAGACCTTTCCATCATTGCCATCGTCGGGGAAGAGATGCGCCATACACCGGGCATTTCAGCAATCCTCTACCAGTCACTGGGAAGGAACGGGATCAGCGTGATTGCAACTGCGCAAGGCTCAAGCGAGTTGAATATTTCGGTGGTGATCAGGCAGGAAAGCCTGAAAAAAGCACTGAACGCCATCAACGAAGGATTCTTCCTTTCGGACCTGAAAGAAATTCACGTCTACATCGCAGGTACCGGTAATGTGGGCAGCAAGTTGCTTAACCAGATCAGCAAGCAGCAGGTTCCGCTGATGGAATCGCAGCGACTGAAGATCAATGTTGTCGGGATCACCAATTCACGTAAGATGCTGATCGACACCGACGGGATTGACATCAGTGATCCTGTGAAAGCGATTGAACAGGGAGAAAAGGCCGACATCGAACTGTTCATCAAAACCATCGGTGAGATGAACATGCGTAATTCCGTATTTGTGGATTGCACGGCAAGTGAAACCATTTCCAATCACTATGTCGATCTCTTCGAAAGTTATGTTTCGGTGATCACAGCCAATAAGATCGCCTGCTCATCGGAATACAGCCTGTTCAAAAAGCTCAAGCAGTCGGCATTGAATCATGGGGTTAAGTTCAGTTTTGAAACCAACGTGGGAGCAGGTCTCCCGGTGATCAGTACCCTGGAGGATCTGATCAGCAGCGGGGACAAGATACTGGAGATCGAGGCGGTGGTCTCGGGCACACTGAATTACATATTCAATATCCTGAGTGAAGAGATTCCCTTCAGCAAAGCGATTGTGATGGCCATGGAAAACGGCTATGCTGAACCTGATCCCAGGTTAGACCTGAGCGGGATGGATGTCAAGCGCAAACTGCTGATCCTCGCCCGTGAATCAGGGTATCCGCTGGAAGAGGAACAGATACAGATCGAAACCTTCCTTCCCGATGCACTTTTTGAAGGGGACGTAAATTCATTCCTCGAGGAGGTCAAAAAGCTCGATGGCGAATGGGAAAAGAAACGACAGCAACTCAAGGCCTCCGGGCGCCGCTGGCGTTACGTAGCCTCACTGAAGAACGGCAAGGGAGAAATCGGTCTACGCGAGATGAAGGAAAAACATCCCGCATACCAGCTCGAAGCCAGTAACAATATCATCCTGCTCACTACCTCGCGGTACAGGGAACTTCCACTGCTGATACAGGGATACGGAGCCGGTGCCGACGTCACCGCTGCAGGGGTGTTCGCAGATGTGATCAGGGCAGGAAACAGGTGATAAGGAGACTGGGAGACAGGGAGAGTGGGAGACAGGGAGAGTGGGAGACAGGGAGAGTGGGAGATTTGGTGAGAGAATGATACGGTTGGAGAATATATATATATTTTAATAGTTATTTTAATATATATATAAATCGCTCTGATTTATAATATCACGCTAATTTTTTGTATATTGTAAACAAAAACGATGGATATAGATCAAATTAAGGCGATAATCAGGGATCTTCCAGATGAAGAACGAGAGAAGCTACTTAGCGATCTGAACATAAAGCATTATGAAAAAGGAGATTATGTTGAAAAGGCGTCTAAGGAGAAAGAGGTTAAAGAGGCTGTAAAATGTCCGCACTGTAAAAGTAATGAAGTGCATTCTCGTGGATTACAGCGCGGTGTTCGGCGGTATTACTGTACTTCATGTAATCGTTACTTTGGCAGTAATTATGGAACTGCATTACATTGGATCCATAAGAAAGACAAATGGCAGGAGTATATAAAATGCATGGAAGAAGGGCTCACCCTAAGAGAATCGGCAAAACGTGTGGGCATAAGCTATGTTACAGCATTTAACTGGCGGCATAAGATACTGAGTTCCTTTCAAGATGAAGAACCTGCAAGACTTGGAGGTATAGTTGAGGCAGATGATACGCATTTTCCATACTCTGAAAAAGGAAACAAAAATTTAGACCGGGAGCCCAGGAAAAGAGGAGACTCTAATAAAACTTTGAAGGAGAACAAGGTGCCGGTTGTTGTAGCTACAGATCGCAAAGGGAACACGATTCTAAAGGTAGCCGGTAAAGGTGCTGTAAAAGCGAAAGACCTCAGGCCCTTATTTAAAGAAAAATTTGAACCGAAAACCATACTATGTAGCGATGGTGCACCTGTATATAAAGGCCTTGCAATACAGGAGAATATCGAGCATGTAAAGGCTGCAAGGCATGGTCGACCCATTGCAAAAAATAAAGCATATCATATACAATCAGTGAATCAGATACACAAAGAGCTAAAGCAGTACATAGGTAATTTTAATGGCGTAAGTACGAAGTATCTCCAAAACTACCTGAACTGGTTCATGTTACAGAAGCGCAAGCAAAATAAGGATGATAAAGTGAAGCAATGGATATGGCTGACTATAACATGCTCCTACGCCTTGGAAATGCTTAATCAGCTAAAGTTAAGCGCTATTTAAAATATATCAGAGCGATTTTAATATATATATAAATAGCGATTTAAATATATATATTGTGCCGCAGGCACCTGCACCGCCAGTAAATGGAAGTAAACAATAAAGAAGCGAGGATAGTAAGGTGCGTTGAGGTGACGTGAAGTGAGGCGCGGTGAAGAAAGCAATCAATACAACAACAATGAATCTGGGATTGAATAAAATAAACAGACCACGACGAAGATGATCAGGGCAGTGATCTTTGATATGGACGGCTTGCTGATCGACACCGAACCCTACTGGCAGGCGACTGAACGAAAGGTATTCGGTGAGCTCGGGATAGAGATCACGGAAGAGATGCAGGTCGACACGTTTGGGTTGCGGACCGATGAACAGATCCGGCACTGGTACAATTTCCGGCCCTGGAACACCCTGTCGGTCAAACAGGTTGAAGACCGTTATAACGAAGCAATGCTGGACTACTTCCGGGAGCAGGCGGAACTGATGGAGGGCGCACAATATGCACTGGATTTTTTTAGCGAAAAAGGGCTGCCGATGGCCCTGGCCTCTTCTTCCAATATGGAGCTGATCAATGCCTTCCTGGACCGGTTCGGTTTCCACCATTATTTCACCGAGGTATATTCGGCAGAGTTCGAAAAGTCTGGCAAGCCGCACCCGGCAGTATACCTGGAGACGGCGCGTCGCATGAACGCAGACCCGGTCCGGTGCCTGGCACTGGAGGATTC
>CAYOSB010000211.1:0-7155 GCA_964406495.1 uncultured Bacteroidaceae bacterium
AGCATATGTCTGCCCTAAAATACATACTGACCCTGGGAATCCTCCTGGCTGTTCCGCTCCTGCGGGCCCAGGATCCTGTTTTTTCAGCCTCTGCACCCGCAACTGTGCAGGCAGGACAGCAGTTCCAGTATACGGTCGAGGGGAATGAACAGGGCAATATCCAACTTCCGGTCATGGAGGATTTTGATTTGCTGGCCGGACCATTTACAAGTTTCTCTTCCTCCACGCAATGGGTGAATGGAAAGATGACCGCCAAAACCACGGCTTCGTATACTTATGTGCTGCGTGGAAACAGTGCGGGTGAATATACCATTCCTCCGGCAAAGGTAACCGTCAACAAAAAGACCTATTCCACCAATGCAGTAGAGGTGAATGTTACCGGCGCAGGATCCGGGAACCCTGCAGGACCAGGAGGTCAGGGTGGACAACCGGCCGCTACAGGACAGAATACAACAGGAACACAACCCGGCAATACTGAACAACCTGTTTACCTGCGTGTATTGCCCTCGAAGAGATCTGTATATGTAGGAGAACAATTTGTTTCCGCACTGAAAGTGTACACCAGTGTCAACACGCGTCCGGCCGGCGGACTCAAGGAGGTGCCCTATGAAGGATTTTACAAACATGCCCTGGAGGGAGACCAGTCCTCTTCCCGCGAAAACATCAACGGTAAGATGCACGTCACCCAGGTTCTGCAGCGGCATGTGCTCATTCCACAGAAATCAGGAAAGATCGTCATCGAGCCCTTCGAATCTGAATGGACCATTCCCAGGCGCATCAACCGGCAGCGATCAGGCAGCGTATTTGATGAGTTTTTTAATGATCCATTCAGTGACCCGTTCTTCGACAGGTACCAGGATGTTCCCGTGACCATTGCCACGAAACCGGTGACCATCAATGTGAAACCTTTGCCGCAGGGCGCACCTGACGGCTTTACAGGGGGCGTGGGTGACCTGGATTTCTCCGCACGGCTGTCTGCCGAGCAGGTATCGGTCAATGATGCGCTGAGCCTGGTGGTAACGATCAGCGGTACAGGCAATATCGCGCTGCTTGGTGCCCCGAAAATTGATTTTCCGCCCGACCATGATGTGTATGAAACCACGAAATCAACCAATATCAATACAAGCGGCAACAGGGTTTCAGGAAGCGTTACATTTGAATATCCCATTGTGGCCAGGCACGCAGGAAACTTCAGGATTGCACCGGTACGGTTTTCCTGGTTCGATCCTGAAGCTGAAACATACCGGACCATCACCACGGAGGAATTTACCTTTAAAGTGGAGAAGGGAGAAGGAACAGAGCAGGGTGCGCAGATTTTCATGCCGGGGGCACGCGGTGAAGATGTGGAAAATATAGGTACGGATATCCTGGACATCAACCGGATGGTTCCGTTGTTCAGACCTATCGGGCGGTCTCCACTGACCAACACCGGTTACTGGATCATGTATATTGTACTGATTATCCTCTTTATCGCAGCTATTGTTGTATTGCGGACCTGGTTCCGGCAGCGTGCCGATGTCAGGCTGATGCGCAACCGGAAAGCCAGCAAAATGGCAAAACACCGTTTGCGTGTGGCTGATAAGGCAAGAAAAGCAGGGGACAGCGAGACCTTCTTCGAGGAAGTGGAAAAAGCCATCTGGGGCTACCTCGCTGATAAACTATCTATCGAGGTCTCGTCGCTATCACGTGAAAAAGTATCGGAAGTGCTGCATGGCACAGGCATCAGTGACGAATTGCAGGAGGAGATGATCAGGATCATCGACGATTGTGAATTTTCCCGGTATGCACCATCCTCGGAAAAATCTGACGTGGATACACTGTACGCGGAGGCAATACACCTTTTACACAACCTGGAGCAAAATATTCGAACAAAATGAAAAAATACCTGGCCATAGCATTCCTGATGTGTACAGTGCTGCTGCATGGGGCAGGAAGCATGGATTCATTGTTCAATGCTGCAAGTACTGCATACTCTGAAGGTAATTATGAAGCGGCACTTGACCTCTACTCCGAGATCGTTTCCATGGGACATGAAGCCCCGGACCTTTATTATAACATGGGAAATGCAGCCTTCAGATCCAACCGCCTTGGTTATGCGGTACTTTACTATAAAAAGGCACTCAAGCTTGATCCTTCACATGAAGAATCCGAACGCAACCTGGCATATGTGGAAAGATACAAAGAGGACCAGCTCGAGCAGGTTCCTGAACTTTTTATCAGGTCGTGGATCCGTTCCCTGGTGGGAATGTTTTCAGTTCAAACCTGGAGCATGCTTGCAATCATCCTGTTCGGCCTGCTTCTTTTTGCCCTTCTGGTCTATATTTTTGCTTCCCGGATGGCATTAAAGAAAGCCGGATTCTTTTCTGCGCTGATAGCATTGGTCCTGTTTCTTGTTTCCATCTCAGCCGCATTGGATCGCAATGCTGAAATCGTAGCACCCGACCAGGCAGTGATCGTTTCTCCTTCGGTGGTGGTGAAGAGTTCTCCCAGCGCTTCTGGCACCGACCTGTTCGTGCTGCACGAAGGAACAGAAATCACAGTTGCTGACCAGGTAGGGGAGTGGACTGAAGTACGCATCAGTGACGGCCGCATCGGGTGGGTACCGGCAGAAGCGTTTGAGATTATTTAGTGTCCGTCCATAAAGTCCGACTCTGTTGACGGACTCTATTTAGCAAATGGTATATTTTCTGATGTATTGACTGCGCAGCAGCCTATCCATTCCTATTGCCCCACTGATTTAATTTATATATTTGCCAGCAAAGCGTATCGAAGATGAATTCGGCAATACTGGCACTGATCGCACTGATCGGATATGTGATCGCTTATGTTACCTATGGAAGGTATATTGGCGGGCGGATACTGAAAATATCGGACAGGCACCCGATGCCGTCACATACACTGCGGGATGATGTGGATTTTGTACCCGCCAGGAAAAGCATTGTATTCGGACATCATTTCACTACCATCGCCGGACTCGGACCGATCGTGGGACCTGCCATCGGGATCATCTGGGGATGGCTTCCCGCATTTCTCTGGGTATTTCTTGGCAGCATCTTCATGGGCGCCGTGCACGATTTTTCTACCCTTGTCGTTTCAGCACGCAACAACGGACTGACTATGGGCGAGCTTACCGGCAAAATTATTGGCCCTTCAACGCGTTATGCACTGCAATTCATTATGCAATTGCTGCTTTTTATTGTGCTGGCTGTATTTGCAATGATCGTCGGAACCTTGTTTTACATGTATCCCGAAGCTGTGATCCCGGTATGGCTGCAGATCCCTATCGCCATCTGGCTGGGCAACCGGTTGCGTCATGGTAAAAATGAATTGATCTACTCTGTATTTGCATTGCTGATGATGTACGGTGCGATATTTTTAGGCGTGAAAGTGCCTGTCATGCTTCCGGGCGATCAGCAGACTGTGATCGTTACCTGGTGTGTGTTACTGTTCGTATATGTTTTCTTCGCGTCTACCACACCGGTGCAGATATTGCTCCAGCCAAGGGATTACATCAATGCGCAGCAGTTGCTGGTGGCAATGGTACTGATCATCATCGGGCTCGCAGTTGCACATCCCCCGATCACCGCCCCGGCTGTTAACGAATCTGCTTTTGCCGAAGGAAGTGATGTGCCAAATATGACTCCCATCATGTTCATTGTTATTGCCTGCGGTGCGATTTCCGGTTTTCATTCCCTGGCCAGTTCCGGTACTACCGTGAAACAGGTGGACAGGGAAAAGGATACCCGTATCATTGGCTATGGCGGAATGATCACAGAAAGTTTTTTCGCAGTGTTGGTCTTAATGGCCGTAGGGGGAGGACTGGGTATGGGTCTGGTCGTTGACGGGGAATTGCTGACGGGCGTGGATGCCTTTCAGCACCATTATGCAAGTTGGAGCAGTGCCAATGGGCTGGGAGCTAAGCTCGGTGCGTTTATCACCGGTGGAGCCAACCTCCTGGGAGCCCTCGGAATACCATCAGGATTCGGGGCAGCGATGATCTCCGTGTTTATTGTTTCATTTGCCAACACTACGCTCGATTCTGCTGCACGGATCCAACGGCTGTCCCTCCAGGAAATATTCAGGAACAAAGAAGGAACAGTGAGAAAACCTGTAGATAACCGGTATGTTGCCACCGCCATCATTGTTGTGCTGGCAGCAATCATGACCTTTCTGAAACCCGGCGGACAGGGGGCCATGATGCTCTGGCCGCTATTCGGCTCTCTGAACCAATTGATGGCAGCCCTGGCGCTGGGCATAGTGACCGTGTACCTGCATACTAAGAAAATATCTGTATTCTATACCGCACTACCCATGCTGTTTGTGCTTGTGGTGACTTTATGGGCGATGGTAGAAAACGGATTACTTTTCTTTGTAGAGGGAGATGTCCTCCTGTTTGGCATCTCCGCACTGATTATCGTGCTTACCACCTGGCTCACCATTAGCAGTTTTGTTGCATTGACCCGGAAATAAAATGACTGAACGTATAGTGTACGCGTCACTTCCCCTGCTTGTCAGAATGCTTACTGTAGTCAAAAAAATGCCCCCATGTGCTGACAAATCACAATAGAATAGGGTGTGCATTAAGGTACATTGTTAATCAATGCTTCACACTGAATTCTTTATAGCCCAGGGGAGGTTCCTTGTACGCATGCACCTGGTCGACCCAGGCAGTGCCCGGTCCCTTGTAACACCAGGCCAGCATCTGCTCAACACTGGCTGAAATGCCTTCGATTTCAAGGTATACCGATCCATCGGGCATGTTCTTTACATATCCGCTGATCTGAAGCTGCCCGGCTTTGTTCACAGCACTGTACCTGAATCCTACACCCTGCACACGTCCCGTGATCCTGACTGTATATCGAATTTTTTCCGGTTCGTCCATCTTCACCCGAACTTTTAATATGATTCCTTGTTAATTCAATTACACTGAATAAACTTACAAAATTCAACCGGGCCATGACAACAATATTGACATACACTTCGGATGATTATACTGCTTACGTTGTGTATCATCAATAAATTGTCAGATGAATATATAAAACTGTAATAATTTAAAAATAAAATAAATGGTACGAAATATTTTACTGATAACATTTGCACTAATGATTGCGACCGGACTACATGCGCAAAAATCCTTTCATGATTTTACTGTAAAGGATATCAATGGAGATGACTTTCCACTCTCGCAACTGAAAGGAAAGAAGGTACTTGTTGTAAATACTGCATCAAAATGTGGATTAACCCCGCAATACGAGGGATTGCAGGATTTATATGAACAGTATGGCGGAGATGATTTCGAGATTATCGGATTCCCGGCGAATAATTTTGCGAAGCAGGAGCCTGGAACCAACGAAGAGATCGCAGAATTCTGCAGTGTCAATTACGGCGTTACCTTTCCCATGATGAGCAAGATATCGGTAAAAGGTGATGACCAGCATCCGCTCTACAAATGGCTGACCACTGAAAGTGAAAATGGACTTGAAGACAGTAAGGTTTCATGGAATTTCCAGAAATACATGATCAACGAACATGGAGAATTGGTAGGTCACCTCGAACCACGTAAAAAACCGGACCATAAAGACCTCGTCAGCTGGATCAAAAATTAGTTCGGCACGGCAAAGCCTGTGCGTCTCAGCGATCGCACAATACATCTCATAGCTGGTGATAGGTCGGGAATGGAATTTTTTACTACGTTACCTGAAACATAAGCGTATTTGTATACATTTCGTAAACGCCTGGCTGGTTGTTGATAAGTCTTTGAAAGGTCCATGTTTAATTCGCTATTTTTGATTTAGAATTTATTAAGCATGGATACTATACATATACTCGTGGTGGACGACATATTTGCCAACAGGCTCTTATTGTCCGAATTAATCACCAGAACCGGAAACCATGTCACCCTGGCAGAAAACGGTGCTGAAGCAATTGAGGTGCTCAGAAACAAATCATTTCACCTGGTATTTATGGACATTGACATGCCTGTAATGAATGGCATTGAAACCACTAAATATATCCGGAATGAGATGCCATCACCTTTGAATTCAATACCGATCATCGCCATTACGGCACAAAACCCGGACGCATTCTTTGAAGATTTCTCGCATACAGGGTTCAATAAACTGATCACCAAGCCCTACTCGATCGATAAGATCAAGACCCAGATAGAAGCCGCTATTTCGGGTAATTGATCAGCATATTTTTTTTAATCACCGGACAAATTGATATCCAAAGATTTTATGGAGAGCTACCGGGTTACATGTATATTATGCAACAAAAATAATTAGCGAGACTGTTGCTTACAACGTACCTGGAATGATCTCCTCATAATATGCAATATTTTGCATATAAATGTCTATTGAATGGATTTAATTAATGAATAAAAAAATACGTAAAAAAGTTGATTAAAAAATATTAATGTAATTTTAATTTATATCAAAATTTATAATCTTTATAATTTATATTAATATTTATTACTTCTGTATAATTATAGATAGCATAATAATATAATATATTTAATGTAATATATATAATTTAAATGTTAAATAACAATTTATAATGTGTATATTATACTATATATAAAATATATAATTTTAATAAAATATATTAATTTAATATGACTTAAAAATTTTATTATACGAATTAATATATTAAAATATTATATGTTTATAATATACATGATTTAAAATATATAATTATATATAAATAAATTTAACTATACTGTTCAAATATTGTTCATCAATCTCATCAAACTGATCCCGGTCCCCGGAATCAACATCAAGCACTGCCCTGCAAGCTCCATTTTTATCTCTTACAGGAAGCGTTATTTCGGATTGTGACCTGGAATCACATGCAATATGCCCGGGAAATCGGGTTACATCCGGAACAATAACTGCTCTATCCCTCTCCACTGCTGCCCAGCAGACTCCATTCCCCTGTTCCAGTTCCTGGCAGGCAACCGGACCCTGGTAGGGACCCACGATCAGCCTGTGATCTTCCAGCAGGTAAAACCCTGTCCAGAAAAAGTAATCCATTTTATGATGTAACACCGCAGCAATCGTGGCCATCCGGGAAAGGGGAGTGCCGGGTCTGGATGTGAGCTCCTCCAGTTGTTTGTATATCCTGCCGTAACGTCCCGCTTTCTTTTTCCTGTCCATT
>CAYOSB010000212.1:0-7136 GCA_964406495.1 uncultured Bacteroidaceae bacterium
TCGCACTTACATTTTCAGCACACGGACTGTATGCCATCGGTTTCTATCCCCAGCCGGGGGTGTTTGTGGATATGGTGATCAATATCTTTCATATCAGTGAAGCACATGCGAAACTGTTTTTAAAAATTGCCGGTGTGCTCGATTTTCTCGTCGCGATACTTATATTCATTCCGCGCATCTCAAAATACGCCCTGTTGTACGCTGTTCTCTGGGGTGGCCTGACAGCCCTCGCAAGAACATGGGCCAATTTTTACTGGAGCTTCCCCCTGGAAAGCCTGCACCAATACTTATATGAAACAATCTACCGGGCACCGCATATGCTGATCCCCCTGGCATCCTTATACATCACGGCACCGGGATTTGGCAGATGGAAGAAGCAGCGCTGATGTAACAGGAGGAGCGAGTGCAACACCGAAATCCCTGGTCGGATGCAGCTCCGCGCAGGATCGGGATAGGCAACCCCGGATCATTTATCAGCTAACAAAGTGATTGAGATATTAAAATTAGTAGCTGAATGTATTATTCAGCTTTCAACTTGTTTAAAACCAGTCTCAATAAGTATGGTTTTTGTTTTCAAATGCGCATTTTTCAAAAAAATCGTTAGTTTTAAACCCAAATTCTCATCATGGGACAGAATACAAACAGGATCATCTGGAGGTGGCGATGGCAATGGCACTTTGAAAGTGCCTGATGATCTATTGTATTCTTTGAAGTTGTAATTCCAAAAAAATTATATTCAGATCGTCGGGGCTTGTGAAAATGAGCCCTTTTTTTAGTATAAAATATTCACCTGAAAAAAATAGAAATCATGCGTAAACAGACCAAGATCACACTTGATGAAAAGGAGATGCCACGACAATGGTATAACATTGCGGCCGACCTGCCAGGAACGATGAACCCGCCACTCGGTCCGGATGGAAATCCCATAGGTCCCGACATGCTTGCTCCTGTGTTCCCCATGAACCTGATTGAGCAGGAGGTAAGCCAGGAACGTTGGATTGATATTCCTGAAAAGGTACTTGAAATGTTGTACATCTGGCGCCCCACGCCTCTGGTTAGGGCCCATCACCTTGAAAAGGCACTGGGCACACCCGCCAGGATCTATTACAAGAATGAAAGTGTATCTCCTGCCGGCAGCCATAAACCGAATACAGCTGTTGCACAAGCTTATTACAACAAGGAATTTGGAATTAATAAGCTGACGACGGAAACAGGAGCGGGCCAATGGGGAAGTGCCCTGTCTTTTGCCACATCACTCCTGGGAATGGAATGCAAGGTCTTCATGGTTCGGGTGAGTTTCGACCAGAAACCTTTCAGGAAAATGATGATGCGGGCCTGGGGTGGTAACTGTGTAGCCAGTCCAAGTACAGAAACACAGGCTGGAAGAGCGATTCTTGAAAAAGATCCCGACACGCCCGGAAGCCTTGGTATCGCCATTTCAGAAGCCATCGAGGCAGCAGTTACAGATCCCACAGGAAAGACCCGGTACTCCCTTGGCAGCGTACTGAACCACGTGATGCTTCACCAGACGATCATCGGGCTGGAGACGAAAAAGCAACTGGCCAAGATCGATGAGAAAAAAGTAGATGTGGTGATCGGTTGCGCGGGCGGTGGAAGCAACTTTGCCGGCCTGGCGTTCCCGTTCGTGAACGATAAGATCCATGGGGATGAGATCGATGTGATTGCAGTGGAACCGGCCAGCTGCCCCACCCTTACCCGGGCACCATTTGCTTACGACCATGGCGATGTGGCGGAGATGACACCCCTGATGGCCATGCACTCCCTCGGCCATACGTTTATACCCCCGCCCATTCATGCAGGCGGACTGAGGTACCACGGGATCTCGCCACTGATCAGTCACGCCGTGAACCACGACCTGATCAGGCCGGAAGCGCTCCACCAGCTGGAATGCTACGAAGCTGCGGTGAAGTTTGCCCGCACCGAGGGGATCATCCCTGCCCCGGAAACCAGTCACGCCGTTGCATCTGCCATCCGCGAGGCAAACAAGGCCAAAGAAGAAGGGAAAGAGAAGGTGATCGTGTTCAACCTGAGCGGACATGGCCTCATGGACCTCGTGGGATATGACAAGTTCTTCAATGGAGAATTAACAGATCACTCCCTGCCGGAGGAAGACCTGGCGAAATTCACGGAGATCCTGAAGGGATATCCTGAACCGGGCAGGTAACAAGAAAAGAAGGTCACCATTTGGGTGCCTGGTAAATTACACTGGAACTCTGCGTTCCGGTAAGCGCATCAGACAGCAACCTCCGCGAAGTATTGCCAAAAACAATACGTCGCGGGGGTTCCTTTGATTATGGCCAGGGGAAATGGACATTGGATGTTCACAATATCAATGCCGGGTATGAATCTCCTTGCCGGGTATCATTATCATTTCCGGGCATCCGGTGTGGTTTTTACATCCTTTTTTCGCTATAACCGAATATTCCCTAATTTTATAAAAAATATACGCCAGTGCTATGATCGATGCAAAAGACTTCCGGAGACATGCCCACGAATTTGTGGACTGGATGGCCGACTACCTGGAAAATGTGGAGGATCTGCCTGTAAAATCGCAGGTAAAGCCAGGAGAAATATTCAGCCGGATCCCCGATGCTCCTCCTTCAGAAAGTGAAGACATGTCAGCCATCTTCGAGGATTTCAGGAACATCATCATGCCGGGCATGACCCACTGGCAGAGCCCGAACTATTTTGCCTATTTCACCGCCAATTCCAGCTACCCTTCGGTGCTGGCTGAAATGCTCACTGCTACCCTGGCAGCCCAGTGTATGGTCTGGGAAACTTCCCCGGCTGCCGCTGAACTGGAAGAGAAGGTAATGATCTGGTTGCGGGAAATGATCGGTTTGCCGGATCTGTTTGAAGGGGTGATCCAGGATACCGCTTCAACAGCAACCCTGGTGGCACTGCTCACTGCCCGGGAGAAATATTCAGATTACCATGTCAATGAATCGGGATTTTCAGGAAATGAGAAATTCAGGATCTATTGTAGTACCGAGGCCCACTCATCCATTGAAAAAGCGGTAAAAATGGCCGGTTTCGGTAAAAAAAACCTGGTAAAAGTTGCAACAGATGAATCCCTGGCCCTTCGGCCCGACAAATTAGAAGAAGCCGTGGAAAAGGATATTTCAGAAGGCCGCACCCCGCTCTGCGTTATTGCTGCCCTGGGTACCACGGGAACGGGGGCCATTGACCCACTTTCACCCATCGCAGCATTTTGCCGTGAAAAGGACATCTGGCTGCACGTGGATGCGGCCTGGGCCGGGACTGCCCTGGTCCTTCCGGAGCATCGGTACATGATCGAAGGGATCGAGGCGGTTGACAGTTTTGTATTCAATCCGCACAAATGGATGTTTACGAATTTCGACTGTTCTGCTTATTTTGTAAAGGATGTAGGGGCTTTGCTGAAGACCTTTGAAATTCTTCCGGAATATTTGAAGACCGGTACCCGCGGACAGGTAAATGATTACCGTGACTGGGGCGTGCAACTGGGAAGGCGATTCCGGGCATTGAAACTGTGGTTTGTGATCAGGGATTACGGAGTGGATGGAATTCGCAGCAAGGTGAAGGACCATATTGATTGGGCCGGGGAGCTGGCAGCACTTGTGCGCCAGGAGGCTGACGTTACGCTGCTCGAACCGCAGCACCTGGGACTGGTTTGTTTCAGGTACACGCCGCATGGGATTACCAGCAAGGAGGAACTGAATGTCATGAATCACCGCCTGATGGAAACGCTGAATGCATCCGGGAAGATCTTTCTGACCCATACGAAAGTCGATGGCTTCATCACCCTGCGGATGGTGGTCGGACAGACCAACGTCACACGCGATCATGTGATGAACGCCTGGGACCAGGTGAAAAAAACAGCAAAGGAGCAGCATCGTTAAAAGCTGTAAGAAGACCGAATGTTGCCAGATTTTTTGCATGTTTACAAATGATTGTCTAACTTGTTGATTATAAACACCCCCAAAAGCAATGAAGACTAAAATCCATTTGTACATTCTGGCCGTATTCCTGGTTTTTCCCGGATGCCAGAAGATCTTCAACAAGCCCGATGATGTCGCAAAAATAGATATTGCCGATGCGCAATACCTGGGAGTCGATGAATCTGCGAATTTTGACCACGGAGCTACGAATAACCTGGTGAAGATCAGGAAAGGAGCGGCCCTGGACCAATGGCAAACGGTTGATTTTATCGACAGTGAGGAGAATTTTCTTGGGGAAGATTTCATTTATGCCGATGCCTGGACCATTCACCCGGCCTCTGAGGATTATACAATCATTGCCGGTGAATTTAAGTTCGATGTGAAAGGGGAAGAGCAACGGCATTTCGGACTATTAGTGAACAATCATACCGGGGCGATCTTCGGACTGGGAGAGCGGTATTTTCCGGAACCCTTGTATGGATTGCAAGGAGCATATTATTACCAGACCGACGGGGAGGGGAATATTTATTTCGTGAATGGTGACCTATACCGCATACTCGTCAATGATGGTGAGCAACTCCAGCTCGAGCTCTATATAGATCGCGCAGCAAATATACTGGACCAGCGATACCTGGTGGATCAACAGGGCAATGTCTATTTTCAGCAAGGTGGCCGGGTGAAAATGCATTCAGGAGGGATCGCCGAAACCGATATGCATTTTGTTGCCGTGAACGGTACAGATGGCAAATGTTATGGATTCAGACAGGGCTGGGACGAAGCGGAACCACTGGAAACTACTTATATGATGCTTCTTGAAGTAAAAGACGGTGAATTCAACAGCACAAAAATTTGTGAGGACGGATTTATGTTTGATGGGGATTTTGGCCAGGCTTTTCAATACAAGGATCCTGACAGGAAATTCAACATTATCATTGCAATGGGTGACCTGGTTCCCCACCAGGATTTCGGAGATGAACGGTGTATAGGGGTCGTTTTGGATGAAGCATCCCTTGTGCTGATCCCGGTTTTAACCGATGCTTCCGACAATTTTCAGCCGATGGGCATTGAAGGAGCCTACCTTTGGGTGGAAAAGCGTGCGGATCAGTATGCGGCGCTCAACCTCTCTTCATTAGAGGTTGATGCCTCCAGGAATGTTGCACATATTACTGAATCCACTGTATTTGATTTGCCATCTGAATTAGATAACGGCGGGGCCTCATTCCATTATGGAGGAGCCGGACTCAATATTTCAGGCTTCAACCTGGCGACCGAAACGAAATATAAAGGTAAGATCACCATAGAGAACGGGGTGGAGTTTTACGAGACAGACAGTGTTCCTTACCTGGAAACACTCACCCGTATTCAATAACCCCTGTCAACGTAAACTTTAGTTGATCTACGTAAAAAGCAGTAGATCAACGTATAAGTCAGTAGACCAACTGAATTTTCAGTACATCGCGTCCAGGGACCTGTTCACCCGATCCGATCTCTTTTTGCACGGTTTGCAAATTGATTACTTATCATTCGGAATATGACCGACAGCTGCTGACATGACCATGTGTTCTCGTGGTCCGTATACTATCAACCTACATGGTATTTACAATGATTTGAGTACCTTCTTCAGTTGTCCGGAGACATCCTGCAGGATAGGGAGGATGGCATCATTTCCCATTACTGCCATGGCTACTTCAGGATTGCTGATCACGACCTCTGAACGGTTCTCTGCGATATGTTTTACCACGATCTTGCAGGGAAGCAACAATCCCATGTTGGGCTCTTGCTGCAGCAGCTTGTGTGCAACTTTGGCATTGCATGCTCCTATAATAATGTATGGATCCATCTCCGCTCCCGGGACATTTGACGTGATGGTCTCAGATATGGGGATCTCTGAGACAACGCCAAAATGATGATCTTTCAGAGCTTCCTTGAGCTGTTCAACGGCCACCGTGTAGGAGACATCCAACTGTTTTGAAAAGTAATATTTTTCCTGTGCCTGGATGTTGCTCATCAACAGGCTGATTGCGATTGCGAAAAAAAGAAATTTTGATTTCATCAGTTTTGCTTTTTATTGATGCTACATGCTTTACGTTTGAATTTGACCGGGATACGTAGTTAACAACAGACCGGTAGTTTGGTTCGAAGCTGCTCCTGTACTGATGATTCCTCATACGTTTTATCGGAAAACTGCCTGAAAGCCCTATGCGATCCGGGTGTATTCAGTAACACAACCGTCCCAGGAAAACTTCCTGCTGTCCGCTACCTCCTCCCCGGCAGTCCGGAACATCTTTCATGTTCTGACCTGCACCTATCAGGAATATTCATACCTTTGGTATTATGTACCCGGACCTGCATTGTCTCATTAATGCAGATCCACCGGCTCCTGGAAAAAATATTGGGTCCGGCGCCTCTGTAAATCATGGTATAACCTGCTGTTCATGAATGATTTTTTAAACTAACATGGTCAAACGATGAAATACAAATCTGTGAACTGGGGAATGATCGGGGTTGGAGATGTGACCCGGAAAAAAAGTGCACCTTCGTTTAATAAGATCGACCAGTCTGCCCTGGTGGCCGTAGGAAGCCGTACCCCGGAAAAGGCAAGAAAATTTGCTGATGAACACAGCATCATGAAGGTCTACGACGATCCCAAAGGTGTGATCAGCGATCCGGACGTGGATGCGGTCTATATCGCCACCCCGCCCGATGTACATCCAGAATATGCATTACAGGTTATCGAGGCAGGAAAACCGGTGTATATCGAAAAACCGATGGCACGCACGTACAGGGAATGCCAGTTGATCAATGAAGCAGCTGACCGGAACAAAGTACCTGTTTTTGTTGCGTATTACCGGCGGTCCCTGGAATACTTTCAGAAAGTAAAAGAGATCCTCGATTCAGGAAAATTGGGCCGGATCCTGGCACTCCATATCGAACAACATTTTACCGCCAGGAAGGAAGATTTTAACAGGGATGCACCTCCATGGCGCGTGGTCCCCGGTATTTCAGGAGGCGGATATTTTCACGATATGGGATGTCATGCCCTCGATATCCTCTTCTACCTGTTCGGGGATCCAGTCTCGGCCACCGGTCGCGCTACCAACCGGTCTGGTATCTATGAACCGGAAGATACCATCACCCGTTTACGTCCACCGGGAGTGGCGGCCGCCGCTGCCCCCCGAGCTGGATACCGGCGAT
>CAYOSB010000213.1:0-7085 GCA_964406495.1 uncultured Bacteroidaceae bacterium
ATGACTTTGTCAATATTTACGATGAGCAGAACGAGGAGGTCAGGAACAGGACCATCATGAACCTGTTCAACAAGGGATTGCGTGTGACCAATATCAAGATGCGCGATGCCGAAGGAGGTTCCAGTGACAAGATCATCTTTCCCGGGGCGGTCCTGAATTACAAGGGCATGGAGTTCCCGGTCAACCTCCTGAAGAATAATCCCTCGCTGCCCCACGAGGTGAACCTGAGTAATTCTGTGCAGACCCTTGAGTACGAATTCTCGAAAGCACTGCACAGCCTCTCGAAGTCCGATGTCCCCAAGATCGCCTTTATTGAAGGGCACGGTGAACTGGATTCGCTGCAAACCTACAGCATCATGAACGAGCTGAAGAATTTTTTCCAGGTGGACCGGGGGGTGATCGGTGGCAACATGGAAGCATTGCTCGACTATGAGGCCATCATCGTTGCCCAGCCCATGCGGCCCTTCAGTGCAGCGGACAAGTTTGCCATCGACCAGTATGTGATGCGCGGTGGGAAAGTGCTCTGGTTCATCGACCCGGTGGTGACCCTCCCCGACAGTCTTTCGAGTGGCATGACCATCTCCCTGGTCAACGATCTCAATATCGAGGACCTGCTGTTCAAATATGGTTTCCGGATCGAATATAATATTGTCACTGACCTGCAATGTAATTATATCCCGGTGAATATATCCGTGCAGGGAACCGCCGAGGATACCGAGATGCGCCCTTGGGTATATAATCCACTGCTCACTGCTCCTTCGACACATCCCATTACCCGCGGACTGAATTATGTACACGGACAGTTTGTCTCCTCCTTTGATACCATCGGGGTATCCACGCAGGAGCTGCAGCGGACCGTGTTGCTCTCCTCCTCGGAACGGTCACGAAAGCGGCAGGTACCTTTGCGTATCTCGATGGACGAGGTGGCGCGGGATCCTGATCCCCGGATGTTCAACGAGGCAAATCTTCCCGTGGCGGTCCTGGCGGAAGGTGTTTTCCCCTCCTTCTTTCGAAATTATTCCGTGCCTACCGGGGTCTATCCGCCCGATGCAGAGATCGTGGAAGAGAGCGAACGTACTTCCATGCTCGTGGTGACAGACGGGGATATCATCCGGAACGAGGTGCGTGTTGAAGGAGGCAGGGTTGCAGCGGCGGTGCTTGGCTATGACCAGTATACACGGCAAACGTTTGGTAACCTGGAATTCATCCTGAACGCTGTCAACTACATGACCGATGAGACAGGGCTGATGGAGTTGCGCTCACGGGAATTCAGGCTGCGGCTGCTCAATAAGGCGATTCTGACGGATAAAAGCCAGGTGCTTAAATGGAAACTGATCAACAGCCTGCTGCCGGTGCTGATCATCATTGCGTTTGGTATCCTGTTCAATCTATTCAGGAAAAGAAAATTCAGTAAATGATAAAAATCCGCACGGCACTATGAAAAACCACGCCCCATTATGAGATACTTCCCGGAATTGTAAAGAGCCACTATGCACAGTGAAAAACCACGTCACAATATGAAAAACCGCACCGCATTCATTTTCCTGGCCGTACTGTTGCTGATCGCAGCCGTACTGGTCTGGCTGATCAATCCATGGTCGACCACAGGTGGCGGACTTTCATCATTGCTGCCACAAGAGCCCGGGAAAGTGACGGAAATACAGGTAAGCAGTGGACTGGACACCCTTGTATTCACCCGGGCAGACTCGGCCTGGTATATGGACGGGGAGGAAATGAACAGCGATGCAGTGGAGAACCTCCTGTATGCTTCCAGTCAATTGGCGATGCGTTCCATCTTACCGTTTGATGAAGTAAAGGAGATCGGTCCCGCGGTGGAAGTACAGTTCAGGAAAGGCAAAAGGGAAGCGGGTCATTTTTTCTTTGCGCCTTCGGGCCCTGGCTACATCGTTTTTACGCACGGTGAAGAACAATGTTATGGCGTGGAGCTACCGGGCTATTCCGGGTTGTCGCTGGAGAAGGTTTTTTCGGGAAATTCCGATCATTACCGCAAGCATCTGCTTGCGAATCTGTTGCCTTCGGAGATTGCCTCCGTGCATGTGGAACCCCGCGAGGGAACGGCATTCCTGGCACTGCAGGATTCGGTGTATAACATCCGGGTGCTGCGTGTACCAGGCGGGGAAAACGTTACTGCAGAAGTGGATGAGCATAAGGTAAGGATGCTTTTCAGCTATTTCAATGCCATACGCTACAACAGGGTGGCAGGTCCCGGGGACGTGGTACAGGAAACACTGCCTTCAGAACCCTGGGCCAGCGTTGTGGTGACTACATTCGACGGGGTGCAGAGAAAGTTTGATATCTTCCGGTGGGTGAAGCCGGGCGAAGTGGTCCCGGACCTCTTTGAGGCACTGGTGATCTTTAACGAACGTCCCCTGCTGCTGGTGGTGAATTATTATTATCTCGACCTCCTGGTGCGCGGGTTGGAAGATTACCTCCAGGTATGATTTGTTTTATGGGGTGAGGAGCACCTTTTTTAACAATTTTTTTGTATAATTGATATTCCAAATAATATGAGTCAACCCTTGATGTATTACAAGATCATAAAAACCTGATATTCTATGAAATTCGTTGTTTCCAGCATGGAGCTGCTCAGCCATTTACAGGCCGTCAGCAGGGTAATTAGCAATAAGAATACGCTACCCATTCTTGATAATTTTCTTTTTTCCCTGGATGATGGTGTTCTTGAGATCACGGCATCGGATCTTGAATCCACGCTGATCACCTCCCTGGAGCTGGAGAATACCGATGGCTCCGGAGAGATTGCCATTCCAGCAAGGATACTGACCGATACCCTGAAAGAGTTTTCCGAACTCCCCCTGACATTCGAAGTCGACACCAATTCAATGATGGTGGTGATCCAGTCAGAAAGTGGTAAATTCACAATTATGGGACAGAACGGGGCGGAATTCCCGCAGGTGCCTGAGATCAAGGAGGATCAGAAGCAGGAGCTTGAAATTGACGGAGAGGTGCTGCTGTCTGGAATTACCAAAACGATTTTTGCAACAGCTGATGATGAACTCAGACCTGTGATGAACGGCATATACCTGGAGTTGTCTTCTGACGATACCACCTTTGTGGCTTCAGATGCACATAAGCTGGTGCGGTATAAGCGTACGGATGTCACTTCAGAAAGTGAAGCCTCGTTTATCCTTCCCAAGAAACCTGCCAGCCTGCTGAAGAATATCCTGCCCAAAGAGCAAAACCTTGTGAAGCTGGAATTCGACGATCGTAACGCGGCATTTACCCTGACCCATTACAAGATGGTATGCAGGCTCGTGGAGGGAAATTACCCGAGCTATAATTCTGTGATCCCCACCGAAAATCCATTCAGGATGACCATCGACCGGGTGGAGTTCTATAATGCGCTCCGCAGGGTATCCGTATTTTCCAACCAGGCCAGTAATCTTGTGAAACTGGCATTAACAGGTAATCAACTCACGGTTTCTGCCCAGGATATTGATTTCTCCATCTCCGGTACTGAACGGCTCAATTGCCAGTACGAGGGTGATGATATGGAGATCGGATTCAAATCTACCTTCCTGATCGAGATCCTGGCCAACCTGGCCACACCTGATGTGGTGGTCGAGATGTCCGATCCCACGCGGGCAGGGATCCTGCTTCCGGCTACTTCCGATGATGAGAATGAAGACATCCTGATGCTGCTGATGCCAATGATGATTAATGCCTGACGGCCTGGCCAGAACTTATACAGGAAAGAGGCATTTGTCCGGCTGCCATGATGAGGACAGTGTTCATCCGCGGGTTTGAAAACCCCGTTCCCGGGCCCCGAAGATTGAAAAGGACATCAACATAGAAATATATATTTTAATAGTGATATTAATATCTATTTAAATATATATATTAGCACTTTGCTGGTTGCAGCTTTTTTTTGTGTATAACAGATTGCTTATGAAATTAGACCTCCGGAATCCCATCATATTTTTTGACCTTGAAACCACCGGTATCAATGTTGCCGTTGACCGGATCGTGGAATTATCCTATTTGAAGATCGACCTGAATGGCAATGAGCTTTCCAGGACCATCCGTGTGAATCCCGGGATCCCTATCCCAAAGAAAGCATCTGAGATTCACGGGATCAGCGATGAGGATGTGAAGGATTCGCCCCCGTTCAGTGAAATTGCGAAGACCATTGCACAGGAGTTTGAGGGATGTGACCTTGCCGGGTACAATTCAGTAAGGTTTGATATACCTCTGCTCGCAGAGGAGTTTTTACGTGCCGGTGTGGATCTCGACCTGAGCAAACGAAAATTTGTGGATGTGCAGGTGATCTTCATGAAGATGGAGCCGCGTACGCTTTCGGCCGCATTGAAATTTTACTGTGGGAAAGAGCTTACAGATGCTCACAGTGCAGAGGCCGATACCCGGGCCACCTATGAGATCCTGCAATCGCAGCTGGACCGGTACAGCAACCTTCAGAATGACATCGCCTGGCTGGCAGAATTCTCCGCGCACAACAGGAACGTAGATTTTGCTGGCAGGATCATATTGGATGACAAGGATATAGAAGTATTTAACTTCGGAAAATACAAAGGCAGGTCGGTCGCAGAAGTATTGGTAAAGGATCCGGGATACTACGGCTGGATGATGCAGGGGGACTTCCCGCTGTATACCAAGAAGGTATTGACCTCCATTAAATTGCGTGCATTGAAGAACGATACCTGATTTCCAATGTGCCGGACGGGATTTGAGTTACCGGGGAAAGAACACGGTGATTCGGACAACAGGAAGCCCGGGGAGGAAATGATATTTAAGTCTAATTGAATGGTAACACTTTAGAAAAGACAGATGCAATGAAAATCATATGTATCGGCAGGAATTATGTGGATCACGCCAAAGAGCTTAAAAACCCAATACCGAAGACTCCCGTATTTTTCATGAAGCCGGATTCAGCCCTGGTGCTGAAAAACCGTCCATTCTTTTACCCGGAATTTTCCAGCGATGTGCACCACGAACTGGAGCTGGTGATCAGGATCCAGCGACTTGGCAGGAGCATCCCGGAAAAATTTGCCCATCGTTATTACAGCGAGGTTGCACTGGGCGTTGACTTCACTGCGCGTGACCTGCAGGCAGAGATGAAGAAGAAAGGATTACCCTGGGAGATTGCCAAAGGATTTGATTATTCTGCGCCGGTGAGCGATTTTGTTCCAATATCGGAAATTGCAGATAACGGGGTGCTGCATTTTCATCTCGATCTGAATGGAGAGACGGTACAGCAGGGAAGCAGCGCTGACATGATATTCAGTGTTGACCAGATCATTGCATACGTATCAACGTTCATGACCCTGAAAACCGGGGACCTGATTTTTACGGGAACACCTGCTGGAGTGGGGCCGGTGCAGATTAATGATCACCTTGAATGCTACCTGCAGGATAAGAAGATGATGGATTTCTTTGTGAAATAACAATCCCCTGCGCATGACCCTGGTAAAGATCAAAACCGTCACCTGCGCCAACGTGAAGGGCTACCTGCTGTACAATCATGATACAGTGGTGATGGTGGATACGGGTCACAAGCATACAGTCAACAACCTGATTACCGGGCTTTCTGAGATTAACAGGCAACCATCGGATGTTCAGCTGATCATTCTCACGCACACCCATTTTGACCATGCAGGTGGAGCGAGGGAGATCCGGGAGCTGACCGGTGCACCCCTGGCTGTTCATAAGGAAGAAGCCGGGTTCCTGAAAAAAGGAAGAACCCCGTTTCCACGCGGAACGCGATGGAAGGGAAAGTTGATGGTCATGATTGGACGGATCTTTGCACGCGGGGTGTCGAAATATCCTCCAGTAACGCCGGATATTCTGATCGAAGAAGAATTGGACCTGTCAGCGTACGGCATCCCCGGCAAAGTGGTGCATACCCCCGGGCACACCTCCGGTTCGGTATCCGTATTGCTGGAAACGGGCGAGGCGCTGGTAGGCGATAACGTGCTCGGTCTTTCGTTCAAAACCCATTATCCTCCCTTTGCCAATGACAAGCGCGGCGTGCTCGACACCTGGCAGTTCTATATCGACCGGGGGGTGAAGACCCTGTTGCCTGCACATGGCGGCAGGGTGAAGATCAAAGCGCTGGTCAGCCAGCTCCCCGGTGCCAGGAAAAAATACGGGTGATTACACTTGCAAAAATCCGGTCAGCCAGCTCCCCGGTGCCAGGAAGAAATATGGGTGATTACTCCTGCAAAAAGCCGGTCAGCACCCCGAATATCTCATCCTGCTGTTCCTGTGGCATGTTCCTGATCCGGGTGCGGTGGGAACCTTTCTCCTTGTAAAAGATCCTTGAATTGGTGTTTCCGTTCAGTTCGACTGCGGTGGCTGACCAGGTATCGTATTCACCATAGATGAAGATAAAGTTTTCTGCTTCATTGCGGATGTATGCATCGAGTACCAGTTGAATGCTGTCGTTAAAAGATACTTCTGCATCTGCGGGAAGTGCAAATTCAAACCCCCTTTGGTCCAGGTGCTGCAGGTACGGCTCAAATTTCTCCAGCTCATACCCGTAATACCCCATCTCCGTGTAGGATTGGTAAAAGAAGGGCTGGTATTCGATCACAAATTCATCGGCAAAATAGTCGAACCCGGCAACACGGTTCATATGGACAATGATCTCTTCAGGTGTGGCTCGTCTCCCGGGTATTTCCGAACACTCAGCATAGCCCCATTGCCAGAATGCAAAGGAGTATTCCAGCACGCAGAATTCAAATGCTGTTTCAACCCCACCCACGAGGGAGTAGGTGTAGCCTTTTTCCTCCGAAAACTCCCTGAATGCCGGCAGCAGCTCTTCCTGGTGCCTGAGGGCATGCCGCTGGAATTTCCGGATCTTCCTGCGGCAGTCTCTTGTCCCGACTTCGTCGAGGAAGCTGTAGATCCTCCTGTCTTCAATGCTTTTATTCAGCGGGGCGACATAGGGTATTCGTACATCCACATCGTCGGGGTAATAGAAACTGTGGTACATTGTGGTCTGTCCCCCTTTGCTGATCCCGGTGGTGATCCAATTGCCTGTGTAGAACTCCCTGAACTGTTCCACGATGCGGTGGTGATCAGATGCC
>CAYOSB010000214.1:0-7072 GCA_964406495.1 uncultured Bacteroidaceae bacterium
TTTGATCCTTTTCGATAAGCACAGAACGGATTGAATTTGGCAAGGCCTTTGAAAAATAGAAAAACCTATCGGAATCTTTGTTCTTATAGTAAATATCCCCATCTCTGAAAAAAACCCATATTGTTCCCTGTTCATCAAGCGACAATAACTCTACACGCCCATTTTTACCATTAATATTCCAATAAAAAGCCTGCTTTTTTTGCACGTTTAATGTACCAAAACCTCTTTCATCTGAAAACCAGTAACTACTGTCAGAAGCCTGGATGAATGAAGATATGTCTTTTCCTGTTGCATTCCCAAATTGATCTTGCAGGTAATAGGTGCTAAAGTTGTCTTTCTTAATGTTGTAGGAACATAAGCCATTTTCAGTAGCAATCCATAATTTGCCCGAAAGATCTTTGTATATTTCATTTATCCTGTTTGTAGGAATACTGTTCGTGTCATTCTGGAAATGACTGTAACGTTTAAACTCAATTGAATTATACCGGAGTAGCCCGTCATTCGAGCCAATCCATATGAATCCCAGCTCATCCTCTGCAATACAAATAACCGCATTGTAAGTAATTCCTCCTTCCGGAGACACCTTCGTAAGAGATATTACCGGCGCATCATTACCGTGAAGTCCAATATTATATAAGAAAAACAATATACCTGCGCAGACGTATTTCATTCGAATAGCCATTTCCTCACCCCCGAAGTTTTTTGCAAGATACTTTTTTGGAAGATATTATCTAAATATAATACTAGCACAAATGTTGTTTTGTGGAACATGCATATTAATAAGGAACAATAATGCAATAAATTGGAACCAATGATATAATAAGCGTTGAGTGTAGATATTACATTTGTAAATAAGTAGTTATTAGAATAATCTTGTGAAGATATCATATATCATAATAGTCCTGTTGGCATTGACAATGTCCTGCAAAAAAAACAGTGCAGACGAAAGTTCAGGATTGGACGCAGAAATTCAATCAATGATAGTTGAACAAGGAAATTATGCACTGAGCAAGATTAAAAAAGTTGATCCTGGTGAAAGACGCATTTTCCCAAGGACTGTTGATGCCAACGGACAAATTGTAAGAGTGAGCAAAAAAGACTGGACAAGTGGGTTTTATCCGGGCATTCTATGGTTGATGTACGACATGACAGATGATGAGAGTTGGGCCAGCGAAGCCAGGACATATACCGAACTCCTGGAAAGTGAAAAGTTCAATGATTCTAATCACGACATCGGTTTTAAAATGATGTCAAGTTATGGCCAGGGATACAGGCTCACAGGCAATATGGAGTATCGCGAGGTATTAATCCAATCAGCCAGGACCTTAATATCCCGCTTCAATGAAAATGTCGGATGCATTCGCTCCTGGGACCATCACAAAGACAAATGGGATTTTCCGGTGATTATTGACAATATGCTCAACCTGGAATTGCTGTTTTGGGCTACAAAAGAAACCGGTGATCCTGTATATGCTAATATCGCAGTGAAACATGCGCAAACGACAATGGAGAATCATTTCAGATCCGATTACAGCTGTTATCATGTTGTGAGCTACGATACGCTCACGGGTGAGGCCGTTAAAAAACAAACCCGGCAAGGCGCATTTGACGAATCAAGCTGGGCCAGGGGACAGGCGTGGGGTCTGTATGGATACACAATGGCATATCGCGAAACTAAAATGCCTGAGTTTTTAGATCAGGCCAGGCATATTGCTAATTACATACTGAATGTGGCAAAGTTACCAGAAGATTTTGTACCTTATTGGGATTTTTCAATCGCAAATACTTTAAACGAACCACGGGATGTCTCTGCGGCAGCAATAATCGCTTCGGCACTTTATGAATTAAGCAATTATACATCTGATAACAGTAAAAATTATCAGCAGACAGCCGATAAAATAATGCATTCACTGAAGTCAGATAAATACTTTAACGAAACAGGAACCAGCGGTGGATTTTTATTAAAACATTCTACGGGCTCAAAGCCTGTAGGTTCAGAAATTGATGTACCACTTGTATACGCAGATTACTATTATCTCGAAGCATTATTGAGAAAAGAACAACTAGAATCAAATTATTTATTAACAGCTAATTAAATTACACATTATGAAAAAAACACTACTTATTTCAAAAATCATGCTGATAGTCATGCTATTTGCGGCATGGAATGTATCGGCACAGGACGAGTATCACATCCAGGAAGGATTCAGTTCCAGCTCTTTACCAGATGGCTGGTCAGGGGATAATTATTCCATGGGTTCGTGGTCTATTATACCAAATTTGGTATTTACAGACCAAACTAACGGTATTAAAATGAAAGTGGAAGATCCTATAACTTCATGGATTCAATTACCTCCTGTAAATGGTGTTACTGATTTATCCTTTTCTACTGTTTTCAGAGATGAAAGTGGAAATCTCGATGCGAAGCTTCAGTCTTCACCGGATGGTGAAACATGGACCGATATTGTAACGGATTTTCCAGGTCTGGACAAAACAACGCAAGATCCTCAACAGGTAACCGTAAGTCTGAATATTGATGGAGTAGTCTACCTCAGATTTTTCGCATTTACAACTGACGGGGTAAGTACTGCATCATCAGGGTTTTATTTGGACGATGTGCAGGTGGGAAAACCAGCAGCCGCAACTGATGATGCAAGCCTTGCCGGCTTATATGTTGACAGTACATTGATTGATGGTTTCGATTTTGATACCCGAAGCTACACGATGGAAGTTTCTCATTATATGGGGTACACCGTTCAAGCCGAAGCAAACAGTCCGAATGCTGCTGTGGACATCACCCAGGTGAGCGATATCAATGGATCAGAAGCAGAAAGGACCGCAACAGTTGTTGTTACAAGTGAAGATGCTACTGTAACTGAAACAACAACCATTGTATTCACGCAGACAGACTATTGGTTCAAAGAGGGCTTTGATGATTCAAATGACCTGGATGGATGGGAAAGGAACGGTGTTTTCCAGAGCGGTAATTGGAAGGATGTTCCTGTCTTGAATCAATATCCAGGTGATGAATTTATCAGGTTTACAAGAGGTCATGAAACCGGGAACAATGAAGGTGATCGTGGTTACCTGCTGTCTCCCAAACTCCCAAATCTTGGCACGCTCACATTCTGGGCATACGCAGAGACGGTTTTACCCGAACATCAACTTGATGTATATCTTAAAACAAGTGATACTGACAGTACTTTAGCAAAAAGCATTGTTGGAAATGACCTTAAAATGGAATGGCAGGAAGTTGTCGTTCCAATTGAATCTGAGGATTCAGTCCAAATCAGGATTGTGGGTACTTGTGATATCAACGATGCAAGCGACAGTCGTATCTGGATGGATGATTTCTTACTCACATATTACGAGCCCCCTGTTATTGGCGCAGATGATGCCACACTTTCAGCTTTATACGTTGGAGGAAATATGGTTGACGGGTTTAGTTCTGATGTAACGAGCTACACCATGGATGTGACGCCTATCATGGATATTACTGTCACTGCTGAACCAACGAATGAAAATGCAACGGTTGATATAACCCAGGCCACCAACATTAATGGAACTGAAGAAGAAAGAACCGCAACAGTGGTGGTTACCAGTGCAGACGAGAGTGCAACAACTACAACAACTATTGTCTTTACAGATATTACATCAGGTGTTGAAGGGTTCCAGGCTCCCGAGGTTGTTTACTATCCAAACCCGGCTGCTGATAGGTTAAATATTCAGGTACCGGTTAATGCTTATCAAAATCTTGAAATATTTAATATTACCGGGCAAAAAGTTAGAAGTACTATCCTGACTTCAACCAGCCAGACGATTGATATTGCAAGCTTAAGTGAAGGTGTATATATTATGTCATTCACTGGTGAAGCCGGAACACATGTAGCCAAATTTATCAAAGAATAATATTGGTAGTAGTTAGTAGTTAGTAGTTAGTAAACCAGATGGATGCCTGGAACGAATTTGTAAATCAGAGTAGTTTCAGGCATCCTTTTTTATTGAATAAACAAGAAAATCGAGGGATAAAAAAAATGTCAGTTTGGGAAAACACATATCGGGGTTTACTTATTTTAGCGCTCATGCTTGGGTTATCTGCATGTGATCCTGGAGAACCGGCACAGCCAAATGTACTGTTCATATCCATCGATGATTTAAATGATTGGATAGGCGCTCTAAATGGCAATCCACAGGCAATCACTCCCAATTTGGATCAACTCTGTGAAGAGGGAGTGTTGTTTAACAATGCCCATTGCTCTCAGGCGGTATGTACAGCATCGCGAAACTCTTTGCTCAGCGGAATACATCCTTCATCATCTGGCTGGTATAGTTCAACCAGTGCCATGAGGAAAACGTATGAACAGGTAATGGGCGATCATAAAATGCTGCCACAGTATTTTAAGGATAACGGGTATGAAACCATGGCTGTTGGTAAAATTTTTCACAGTGGTGTTTCTGACTACAAGGATCGTACAAATGATTTCTGGGATCAGGTGGCGCCGGATTACAAAGTACCCAAAGATTTAAGAGACAGAGGGGATGGGTATGGTGGCACCAAGTTCTACCCTTTTCCCAAGGAAGGAAGTCAGATCGTAAACCATTATGGTGAAGATTATGCCGACGGGCATTCCCTTTGTTACGGACCGTTGGACCGTGAAGATATGCCGGGAGGTAAGATGTTCGATGAGCTTATTTCTGAATGGGCAGTTGAGAGATTGCAGGAAGATCATGAAAAGCCATTTTTCCTGGCCGTCGGCTTTGTCCGACCTCATGTGCCTTACACGGCGCCCAGGGAGTTTTTTGACCTGTATGGTTTAGACACGATTCAGATCCCGCAAATCCCCCAGGATGAAATGTCAGATATTCCCATAATGGGAAAGTCGATCGCCTTTGGAACAATTAAAGGAGGTGATCATCATGCGGTTGTCAATCTTAGCGATACGTACTGGAAGGAACTTGTGTATGGATACCTGGCATGTATATCGTTTGTAGATCATGAGCTGGGAAAGGTGCTCAAGGCCCTGGAAAACAGCAGATATGCCGATAACACAATTGTCGTTCTTTGGTCGGATCATGGTCAGCACCTGGGAGAGAAGCACCACTGGCGCAAACAGGCGTTGTGGGAAGAATCAACCAAAGTGCCCTTGTTCTTTAAAGTTCCCGGAATGAAAAATGCAGGACAGCAATGTGCCGAGACAGTCAGTCTTTTAGATATTTACCCTACGCTTGTTGATTTGTGCAATCTTCCAGATGATTCAAAATTGGAGGGAAACAGTATCGTTCCTTTGATCGAAAAACCCCAGTCCACATGGGACAAACCTGTCTTAAGCACCTGGTATTATAAAAATCACTCTGTCAGAAGCAAGGAATGGAGATACATTCTGTATCGCAATGGAGGAGAAGAATTGTATGACCACAGAAATGATCCGGGCGAATTTACAAACCTTGCCGGTGATCCAAAATACTCGGATGTTATTGAGGAGCTAAAGAAATCGCTTCCTGAAAATGATGCCTTACCGGCCGGTTCTGATGAATGGACTGGTGATAAACTGGATCGCAGGGTCAGTGAATGGGTAAAAAATGATTCAATCCCTATGTGGTTAAGATAACGTGCCTGATGATGCTTCTTGCATACAAAACGCTCTGAAAGCAACCTAATCTCAGCAAAATGAAAATTCTTCTAAGCACTATCTTATATATACTATTTTTTAGCGCATTTACATTTGCACAAGAGCAGGCCCAGGTGTGGTCCACCGGGCAATGGCTTACTTTCAATTGTCAAACAATCGGTTCGTTGGATGATTATATTGAAGATCCAAACAACCTGGAACTTAGTAAATATGGTGGTTGGAAAGCACACAAAGTAGATGCAACAGGATTTTTCCGTGTAGAACAAATCGATGGCCGTTGGTGGGTCATTGATCCTGAAGGTTATTTATACATTCACAAAGCCTTGAATTCAGTGAATCTCAATAATCATTCTCCTGATGAAATTTATCAATTTCTTTCAGAATATGGATTCAATGGAATGGGGTGTTGGTCTGATGAGGACATTCTGAAATCTTCGCTGAAAGAGTCGACTCCCATTGCGTATTGCCCAAAATACAGTTTCATTGCTATGTACCGCAGAACCCGCAATCCTCGCATAGAAATGCCTGTTTTTGACGATGAGTTCGAAACATTTGCTAAATCAGCAGCCGACTATTTTCTGCCATATAAAGATGATCCACAGGTGTTTGGTTATTTTTCAGACAATGAACTCTCCTGGAGGGACGATGGCCTTCCCGCTCACCTTGCAATCACCGATCATACGGATAAAAATTATATTGCTGCTGTTGACTTTCTTCAATCAAGAGGTAAAACACCTGACAACTGGACTCAAGAGGATCAGTATGAATACATGGCAGTGATGGCTGAAAGGTATTATTCCATCGTTTCTTCCGCCATTAAGGCGGTGGATCCCAATCACATGTACATAGGTACCCGTTGTCACAGCACAGAGCGGTTTATCCCTGACTTTATGAAAAATGCCGGCAAATATGTGGATATTTTTTCTTCCAACCGATATAACAGATGGGGTGAAAGGAAAGTAGAGCTGGATAATATGACAGAATGGTCGGGAAGGCCTATGATTATTTCCGAGTTCTATGCCATGGAACAGATTCCCGATAATACAGGCGCCGGATGGGAAGTCAGGAGTCAGGCGGATCGCGGACCATTTTATCAGAATTTCGTATCCACCTTTTTAGAAAATAAAAATGTGGTAGGCTTCCACTGGTTTAAATTTGAAGACCAGGCTGATCCTGTTTCCAATAAAGGTGTGGTGAACAATGATGGAGAACCTTATACAGCGCTTCTAACCTACATGCAGGAATTGAATGAGCACATCTATGATTATATCGATTATGTTGATTCGCGTGAAACTCCCGACTATGTATTGCACCCCGAGGCCGATGCCTACTATAAAAACACTACGAATTACGGCACAGATCCGGAACTTCTTGTGAAGGCTGCCTCATCCGCAAAGTTCACGCGTGATATCTATATAAGGTTTGACATATCATCCATTCAC
>CAYOSB010000215.1:0-7070 GCA_964406495.1 uncultured Bacteroidaceae bacterium
ACGCACCATCTGGGGCAACCATGAACGGTTCCGCCAGACCTATTTCGACCGGTTCAAAGATCACTATTTCACGGGCGACGGAGCCTTCAGGGATGAAGTGGGCTATTACCGCATCACAGGTCGGGTGGACGATGTGATCATTGTTTCCGGGCACAACCTGGGTACCGCACCCATCGAAGATGCCATCAATGAACATCCATCCGTCATTGAATCAGCTATCGTTGGCTTCCCCCACGAGATCAAGGGCAATGCACTATATGGTTTCGTTATCCTGAAAAATGTGGGAGAATGGCGGGTGCACGACAATGTACGCAAGGAGATCAACCAGATCATCACCGAGCATATCGGTCCCATCGCCAAGCTGGAAAAGATCCAGTTCACCAGCGGATTGCCGAAAACACGTTCGGGAAAAATCATGCGAAGGATCCTGCGGAAAGTCGCTGCCCAGGATATCGAAGACCTTGGCGATACCAGTACATTGCTCAATCCTGAGGTAGTCGATGAAATAATTGAAAACGCGATCAAATAAACACGTCTTGACGATACAATAAGTGTTGTGAAATCCGGAAGTGGTCGACGAAATCATCGAGAACGCCATTAAATAATTCCAGGTCTCCTGGTCCCTACTCCCCCCTGTAAGGTACTCCTTCCCGGATCCAGTCAGCCGCCTCCTCCCCTTTCAGGTAATGGTTGAGGTACTGTTTGAACTTAATAGTGTAGTCCAGCTTGTTGGCATATTTCTTCAGATGGTGCGGCTCACCCCGGTATTGCAGGAAAATGCAATCCTTTTCCAGGCGTCGCATGGCAAGGTACAATTCAATGCCCTGGTACCACGGTACCGCTCCATCTTCGTCGCCGAACTGGATCAGCAACGGGGTCTCGATCCGGTCGGCAAAGAAGACCGGCGAATTTTCAATATACTTATCCCTTGCTTCCCACAAACTGCCGCCGATCCTGCTTTGTGTTTTCTCATACTGGAACTGACGTGCCAACCCACTGCCCCACCTGATCCCGCTATAGGCCGAAGTCATATTAGAGACCGGTGCCCCGGCAATGGCGCATGAAAAGATGTTGGTTTGGGTAACCACGAAAGCGGTCTGGTACCCGCTCCAGGAATGACCATGCAAGCCGATACCATCCGGATCTGCGATCCCCATGTCGATGAGTTTTTGCACACCTGGTACAATGCATTTTGTCGCCGAAGTTCCGGGCGTCCCGATGTCAAACCGGATGTCGGGCAAAAAAACCGCATATCCATTGCTTGCATAGTAAGGAAAATTGGGCCTGTGATTGATCGCCATGTGCGGAAATTCATACAGGCGATCTGTAAAGAACCTGTAATAGTAAACCAATACGGGATATTGCTTACCCGGCTCATAATTTCCAGGCTTGATCAGAATACCCTGGATGGGCTCCCCGTCCAGCGAAAGCCAGTCCACCAGCTCAGCCTCTCCCCATGCAAAACTTTCGGTCTGCTTCCCCAGCGAGGATACCTTTACAGGTTTCCGGAAGTCCAGGGAAGCCACATGCAGATCCGAGAACAGGTCGTATGCCTGCTTTGTAAAAAGTATCCGGTTATCATCCGCGGCCTTGGCCAGGATTGTATACTTCGCCGGCTCATCGAGCAATGCATTCACCCCGGGTTCACCGATCTTCATATTGTAAATGGCGGTATGTTTCTCCAGGTCGTGGTATGCTGAAAGCAATACCTCCTCACCACTGCGGAACCAGTGCTGCTCCGGGTCCAGCTTCCGGATACGGAACTGCCGGGCCTCCTCCCTGCCCTTTTCGGCAGTAAGGCACACCGGCTCCCCTTCTCCTGTGGGAAAACTCCAGATATCAAATTTATCATAGATCAGCACCGCATCCGAACGATCCACCCACCCCGGGACGCCGTAATCCGGACGATCATCCGGGTAATCCCAGTCCTCATCATAGAAGGGCACATCCAACCCCTCTTCTGTCAGACTGGTTTGCTCCCCATTTGCGGTATTGACAAGGTACCAGTGGTCCCGCTTGAAGTAAACCAGGTATTTGCCGTCGGGAGAGATACTCACACTGTGCTGCACCTCCTCTTCCACGAGCTGCCGTGTACCGACCTCCATATTCACAATATAAATGTCATTGTACCGGCCATCCCAGGTCACCCGCTTCCGGTAGGGCACATCGGAATAACCTGCAGTATAGATATTGGAATGCCCGATATGTACACGCGGCATATCCGGGTCGGCCAGCTGTACAAAAAGGTTATTCCGCAGGTGCAGCACGCCGGTGTAGGTGCGATCCTTCTCGCGCTTCCATTGTTTTTTCTGATGGGTGTTGATATACGCATCATCCCAGTGCCATACATCCACCTCGCGCCTATCCAGTATCTGCTCTGTATCAAAGAGGTCGCTAATACTGTCATGCCCGTGCTTGTCCGGCGGAATGATCTCCTCTTCAGGCTTGGTGCCCAGGTATATGTGCATACCGTCGTCGGACCAGGTCAGGGTATTCTCATGCCAGATCTTCCAGCCTGACTCGAGGTCTTCATCCGATAGCAGCATCTCCGGGTTTTCAGAATATTTACGCCACGAATAGAGCCGGGCATTCATCTTGTTCCCATCCCCGTCCTTATCGCCCGACAAAAAGATCAGTTCCCCGGTTTTGTCGCTGAAGGTAAGGTCCGATGCCCAGACCGCGCTATCATATTCCAGGAGAGCTTTACGCTCAAAGCTTCCGCCAAGGGTGTTGAGATATACACCGTTGTTGGAAGTCATGGTATCAGTAATCACGTAGGCCAGGTTTTCCGAGGTACTGTCAACTGCAAACTCTGCCACAAACGAAATGGCATATTCATGCAGATCATCTTCCAGCAACAGTAGCTTCAATGTCGAGCCAAAGGTTTCCTTACTGTCTTTCTTCCTGTTTTTAATCGCCGGATCATGCATGTGCAAGAACAAATACCGGCTGTCGCTGCTGAATGAAAAACTGCGAACGCTGTCCATCCGTAACTCCTCTTCCGACTGGGTATTATAAAGGACCATTCCTGGTTTTGGCAGTTTCGAGCGGTCCTTGCCGGCCTGCTCCTGTTCGAGTTCCGGGACAGGATCGGTCATGGCTACCCATTGTCCGTCATTGGAAAATACCGGGTTGTTGGCCTTGACAACCTGGTAGGTGTGCCTTCCATCTGACCTGCTGATATATACATCAGGCTCCCCACGGTCGGGAACTGCAGCATACGCGACCCATTTCCCGTCGTTGGAGATCTTTTCAGAACGGATGTGCCTGAATTTCATGATATCCTCCAGGGTGAGTTCCCGGTCCTGCCCAGCCAGTCCGGTATGCACAAAAACAAAGATTGTGGTGAGAAAAATAAAGGAAGCAATTTTCTGCATACTGAAAAATTTAAAGCGCCAATTTATAAAACTCAATGGACAATCGGAGAAAAAACTATATTTGATTTCTATATCATTAATAGTTAAGATAAATGATTTTTTCCAATGGCAGTTTCAACAATCATTTTGAACTTAAAAATATTGCATCTTTACGTTTTTTGAAACATGAGGAATATCCTGATATTGTCAGTCCCTATTCGCGAATGTACCTGATTACACAGGGCAGAGGTCGTGTTGTTACAGGCAATCAAACAATTGAACTTGAATCCGGGTATCTTTATCTCTTTCCCAGCTTTGTGCACCACAGCTATTTTTTTAGCCAGGACCTTGAACATATATACGTCCATTTCAGATCAGAAATGGAGAATGGATTGTCAATCTATAATCTGATTTCGGTTAAAAATAAAATTCCGGTAACGGATCTCAGCAGACTGCTGTTTTACCGGCTGCTTGAATTAAACCCCGGACTTGAATTGCCCCATAATGATCCGCTGGTGTATCAGAAAAAACCATGGATGAACAAAAAACCATCTTATTGCGCATCAGGTGCCAAACTCGAAACGGAAGGCATTATTCAACAACTTTTTTCCGGATTTATTGAATGCGGGTCAAAAACGAACCAGGCGACATATCTGAAATTCAATTTCCATGAAATCCTTAGCTACATTCATCAAAACCTGCACAACGATATCAAAATTGATCAGCTTGCTAGAATAGCCTGTGTGTCCAATGACCACTTTTCCAGGATTTTCAAATCCGTTTTTGGTATTCCTCCCTGTGAGTTTATTATCCGGAAACGAATTGAAAAATCACAATTCTTATTATTATCAACTGAATATACAATTCATCAGATCATTGAAGAAACCAACTTCAAAAATGCGCAATATTTTTCCAGGATGTTCAAAAAATATACCACCTACACCCCGGCAAAATATAGAAAATTAGAACAGTTGAACATATAGAAATAAGGAAAATAAGAAGCTGTTTTTCAAAACTGATATATGCTTAGTCTGAAAAACAAAACAGGCTGCTGCTGAGGGTATAACCCAGCTTATATATGAAACACCTCTTCCATATTTGCCCACCATTCCCCCTCTTTCCTGGTTTCCAGCGGTTGCTGCATGGGCTCCATAATTGCCCACCATTCCTGCGTTTTGGGATCGGCTGCCATTTTTTTCATGTCTGCCTCGAAATCATCCCCGGTGTATTCCATGTATGCAAAAAGCAGACCGTCCTTATGAAAAATGGAATAGTTGCGAATGTTACAGGCGGTAATCATCTCCAATACTTCGGGCCATACCGCTGCGTGATATTGTTTATATGCTTCAATATGTTCCGGTTTTACACCGATAACCTGTCCAAATCGTTTCATTACAAATGTATTATGATTGTTTCAAAATGTTTTTACCGCATCATACATTGCCAGTATATTTTCTGGCGGCACATCGGGTAAAATATTGTGTACTGTATTAAAAACAAAACCGCCACCTTCAGAAAAAATCTCAAGTCTTTCGAAAACCTGGTCGCGGACCTGTTGCGGGGTACCGTTGTTCAGGGTCCCTACAGTTTCAATTCCCCCTCCCCAGAAAGTACAGTTTTTTCCAAACTCCTTCTTCAAAAACTCAGGCTCCATTCGAAAGGCATTGGTCTGCACCGGATTGAAAATTTCAATTCCGGCATCAATCATGTATGGCATCAATAATGAAATGGAACCGCACGAATGAATAAACGTACGCATCTGGCTGTGTTCCTTCACATAGTCGCATAATATTTTGTGACGTGGCATAAAGAGTTGCCGGTAACTCTCCGGCTCCATAAAAGGACCCTGGGTCATTCCCAAATCGTCGCCAAACCGGATAATATCCACGATGTCACCCACGGCATTGCATACCTTTTCCAATGTTGCCAGGTGGCGTTTCATTAATTCATCGAGCAGTTTTTCCACGTTGGCCTGATCGCACATGATATCCATCAGAAAATTATCCATTCTGCGCAAGAAGGTGCCCCATTCAAACAGGTTACAGCCGCAAACCACCAACAGCGCCATATCTGTATTCTGGCGCAGATGCAGCGTCTTCTCTCGCAAAGTCTCCCAGAATCCGTCGTCTCCGGCATGGTCCCACGGACTATGCGCATCTCGTGCCCACATGATGCGGCCCATCTCTGCATCGAGATTGTCGTAATTATCCGGATACCCATCCACATAGGGGAAATAGGTCTGGTCGAAAAAAGTGGCCCCGACGGGCATTCTCGAAAGCATGGTCTTACCATCATCATCGTAAGTGGCATAAGAACCGTTTTCCAGTCGAACCGGGTTGAACCATTTCGGGTACCAGGCATCGGCGCCATTGGCCATTGTAATTGGTTTCCAGTCGGTTCGCTTGTCATTAAACTCCCGGCCGATATCCAGCACATCCACCCCGAATGTATCCAGAATTTTCATATCGGGTTGTGCCAGCTGCTGCACCACATCGTAGATTTCCACCGGCAAATCCGGCATTCCGATATGTTGTACCAGGTTGCTGTAGGCTATGGCTGATATTCCTGAACTGGGGGTTGCTCCCAAATCAACAGGAACCCTGTCGGGTGCCAGGTGGTTGATAGCGGCTAAAACTCTTTCTCGTGATGTCATATTCTTTCTTTATTGATTAATTTTCCTGCTGTCACTGATGCAGACATAATAAGCAACGGTCATCTCTTTCTTCTCCTCATCTCATTACTTATTATGTATAACCTGAATTCAGTTATCTTCTCATTCCTATAAATCAACAATACTACATACGCACATGCCTCCTAAGCCGAACCGCTGATACCTATCATAAATGAAGCGGTAATTAAAACAATCAGTGACAGTGTCATAATCACATAAATACGGGCTGAAACACCTTTCCATTCTCCGCGGATCAGTCCCCATACCGACGCAAATCCGATGGTCAGCGCCATCAGGATTCCCCATGATGTAAAGGTAAACGGCCCCATTTTGCTTTGACCCATTCCATAAAAAATAAACTGGCTGAACCACAACACTCCGGCCAGTAATCCAAATCCGTAATTCAACACCAGGGTTTTGCCGTTCTTTGCACGGATATAATTTTTTATCGATTTGTTTTTGATCCCCAGAAAAAGGCAATATACCAATGTTGAAAAAAATGTCCCCCATAAAAGCACCATGTAAACGGGCATCATGATAAAGAGCGGATCAATTCCACTTTGTTCGGCAATGCCGGAAATGGGTAATCCCTGCTCAAAACCAAGTGCCATGGCCGAACCTGTTATGCCTACCAGCAATGCAGCGAGAAGCCCCTTTGCCAGGTTGAACTCAGAAACGCCTTCCTGCTTCTTCTCCTTTGTTACTGACCTGTCCTTTGCAATCCCTGCCCATGCAGAAAAAGCAATTCCAACAGCAGCCACTGCAATTCCAGCCAGCAACAGGTTTCCTCCCGACGATTCGATCATCACCTTTAATCGTCCGTCAATCAGCGGGGGTATGAGTGTTCCGATGGCAAGCATCAATCCAAGTGAGAGCGCATACCCCAGTGAAAGCCCAAGGTAGCGGAGCGCCAATCCAAAAGAGAGATTGCCTACTCCGTACACTGCTCCGAGGATAAAAACCAACACAAGGGGCGATCCGGGTGGAGCGTTTGCTGGCAGTCCTGGCGCCCACGTTGCGCCTGCTGATCAACCTGGGCCTGG
>CAYOSB010000216.1:0-7070 GCA_964406495.1 uncultured Bacteroidaceae bacterium
GGGGGTGGTACCGTTTTTCACCGGTGGGTGGTATCAGTTTAGAACGTTGTTAAAACGAAAGGTGCTTACATCAATCTGTCGTATCACTGTATCGACATATACCCTGGCGGAATATGGAAAGGTGGAGAATTCGTCTGATACAGCCGAAAGACCGATGAAGGATCCATCCGGAGTAATCCGCAGTAATAGTGAATTGCCTCCATTTTCAATGAATACTTTTGCCAGTCCTTTCTCAACGTACATGATCTGGGAAACGAATCCACCCTGCTTGCAGATCATTTCGCCCTTATTGTAGCTGATCCGCACTGAATTTTCGTTGATAAGTTGTTGCTCTTCCGGCGTCAGTAGCTCGAAACACTTACAATCGTAGGAACTGATCGTGCATCCTGAAAATTCCAGATTGTTGTCCATTATCTTCTCACTTAGTATACAAATATACAAAACTATCAACATAAAAACTGATTTGGGTCAATTGCAACAGTGAGATATATCATTGCATTATATAGCGCGAAACAGCCTTCATTTATAGGAAGATTCAGGGAAAACAGCAAAATTAGCAATGTAGATTTACTGTTATTCAAAAAACAAAAAAGGGAAATGATGAGGGCAGAATTGTACAGTAAGGTAAGGCTGATAATGATTGTGTTTACATGTGGTTTTTTGGGATTCAGCTGCACACAACACAAGATACCAGATTACAGCGATGTAGCTTCTTGCGTGGGTTGCCATACGAACTATGCCCATCTCATAGATGTTCATACGCCCGACACTGCGGCAGCGGTCGGTGGATGCGGCGGTGCGGCACCAACCATCAAGCCCTATGACCGGGTATTCCTCGATACAGAGGAAGATGGATATAAGAAATTCAGGCGAGGCTATCATAATATAGGTTGTACCACTTGTCATGGCGGAACCGATGGGACACATGAAAAGGAGATTGCGCATACAGGCAATTTCATCAAGCATCCATCTGAGATGTACGATGAAAAATGCGGATCCTGTCATGCGGATATTGCCACAAATTTCAATACCAGTCTTCACCAGGGGACGGGTCAGAAGCGCAAAGTAACCCAGCGGATGGGATTGGCAGGTCACGAGGAGTTTGACCAGTTGCCCCAGCACCAGATTGAGGGATACAACGCCAATTGCGCAACATGTCATGGTACCTGCGGAAATTGCCATGTCAACCGGCCGCCCATTGCCGGTGGCGGACTGGCAAATAGTCATGGGTTTGAAAGGAATCCCGATATGCTGGCTACCTGCGTGAGTTGTCACACTTCCCGCGGTGGACATGCTTACCTGGGAGTGGCATCCGGCACCGTTCCGGATGTGCATCTTAAAAAAGCGGGTTATGAATGTCTCGACTGCCATACGGGAATGGAACTTCATGGAAACGGCGACAGCACAGATACCCACAGGTATGCCTATTCTGAATTGCCCACTTGCGATCAATGTCACACCGGCCTTGCATCTTCCAACAATTATCATGAGAAGCACATCGAAGATTTCAACTGCCACGTTTGCCATTCACAGGATTATAACAACTGTGGCAGTTGTCATGTACATGGGGAGGGAGCCAGGATTCCCTCTTACCTGGACTTCAAGATTGCATTGAATCCCATTCCCGAAGACAAGGATTTTGAATTCGCACTTGTGAGAAGGACCCTTGCAGCGCCGGATAACTGGAAGGAGTATGGTGTGGATAAATATGTCGATTTTGATGCACATCCAACGTATAATTTCACAACACCACATAATGTCCTGAAGATCACTTCGAGAACTGATGTGGGTGGGGAGCATTGTGCCTCCAAATGTCATATCCGGACCGAAGCCGACAGCGTATACAACAGGGAATTATATCTTTTTAAAGAAGACCTGCTGGACTGGGAGATCAACGCGACAGCAGATATTACGGTTGATGAAGAGCTGCCGCCAGGATGGTTCAATTAGAGATATTACCATGAAATAATTCAAATACTAAACATTAATTAATTTTTATGATTATGAGAAGAATTAAATTTTGGATGTTAGGCATCTTCACCATTTCAGTACTGCTGGTTTCCTGTTCAGAAACAGTGGATGAGTCTTTGGTACTGGCAGAATATATGGAATCTATCGATAGCCCGATAGATGTAGCCTCAATTAGTAAGCTCATCACCGCATCTGATCTGCAGAAACTCGTTGCTGCCGGTAATCCTTATATCATCGATATCAGGGGAAGTGAATATTCTGACATTGGCCATATCGAGGGTGCAGTGCAGGTAGCACCTACAAGTGTGATCGCTCATCTCGATGGGATGGATGTGAGTACATATGAAAAAATTGTCATTGTGTGTTACACCGGGCAGACAGCAGCATATGTGGTTTCGCTTGCGAATATGGCGGGTTATGAGACGGTATCCCTTGCATTTGGTATGAGTTCCTGGAACGCAGCAACTGCTGGCCCGTGGAATTCAAATGCAAAAAATGGATACACACAGCTGGAAACTACTGCAAATCCTAAAGGTGATGAAGGTGCCATGCCAGTGCTGGAAACCGGATTCGAGACCGGTGCTGATATCCTGGAGGCGAGGATCGCAGAGGTTAATTCAGCCGGATTCAATGATGACACAAAAATTACCGCTACAGAAGTATGGACCAACCCGGAAGATTATTACATTGTGAATTACTGGCCGGAGGAAAACTATAACCTGGGCCATATTCCCGGAGCCATTCAGTATACGCCCAATTCAAGTATGCAGACCACTGCTGACCTCAAAACGCTTCCTGCGGACGAGACCATCGTGGTGTATTGTTATACCGGTCAGGGCAGTGCTTTCCTTACTGCCTATCTCAGGGTACTGGGTTATGATGCAAAATCATTGCTTTTTGGAATCAACGGTTTTGCTACTGACTGGGCAGGAGAGAACGGACTTACCAGCTGGGGAGAAGGTAAAATTTCAGATTATCCACTCGTTACAGATTAAGGGACAATAAAACTTGTTCATAAGAAAAAGGAGGGTGTCAATGAATGACTCCCTCCTTTTTCGTTATCCCTGTATCGTTCAATATAGCGTTACAAGAAGAGTAATGCTAATCATTAAAAGTTGAATACAATCACTTTAAGCGTATGCCATAAGACTCCTCCATGTACTTCAAAAATGAAGGTTGTTGAAGAGGTTGAACGAGGAGAAATCAGCTGTTCCTTGATGCAACAAAATCAATAAAGATCCAAAGCAAATAAGAGACGAGGAAGATGACCATACCGTACATTGGTGCGATCATCGAAACCTTGAGTCCCCCCGCCATGATCGCCGGTGAAACGTCCATTGCCTGTTCGATGGCAGTAAATGCTGAAAACAATCCGATCATCTGGCCCAATATGCCAGTCACAAGGGCAAATAGGCCGATACTTTTAATATACCTGAGTCGTTTCCTTGTTTCTTCGAGGTTTTTATAGTCTTTTCTGACAATGATAACCAGGTAGAAAACTGCTATTACAAGTATAATAAAAAGTAAACCTGTCAGGATTCCCATAAATAATGGTCCACCCATTTTGAATAAATTTAACATTGCTATAAATTTAATAATTAATATGTTATAAAGGTATGCCTGTACTTGCATGAAATGCAAGGTCGAATCCGCATCAAAACCTGCATTTCATCGATAAATTTCAGGCAGGTTTGTATCTCACGGAATTTAATGCGAAATTTCTCTCATGAACCGATATTTTAATGTTGTCTTCTGGACCCTGATTGCGCTCCTGGTGTTCCTTCTTTTCGGGAGCAGATCGGGTAATTATATTCATGCATTTTATTTCCTGAGCTTTTTTATGCCTGTGGTTATAATTACTTCATGGGTGTTTAGTAGTTACCTGGTGCCCACTTACTTGTTAAAGAAACAATATGGCAGGTTTATCTTATATACTTTCTATACCTTCGTGATCTCACTGGATATAGAATTTATCCTTGTCTTCCTGGCTTTCTTGTTGATGAGCATCTATGATTTCAGAAACATGAGCAGCATCGTTGATAGTTATAAATGGATGCCCGTGGTGATGTATTTTATCGTGTTGCTTTATGGATTTATTACTGTTGTGACAGAGCTCATGTACCACCAAAGTGTTGCTGGCAATATTCCTTCCGCACACATCACGGTCCGATCCGAACGGAAGAACCGGCAGATCAACCTGGATCAAATTCTGTTTCTTGAGAGTATGGCCGATTATGTAAAAATCATTCTTGATTCGGGAGAGATCGTGATCACCAGGGAGAAGATCAGTGCACTCCATGAACGGCTTACTAAAAAATTCCTGCGCATTCACAGGTCGTTTGTTGTGAACCTTGACCGCCTGGATGCCTACAACAGGGAGGAGGTCACGATTGGAAACAAGGAACTTCCTGTGAGCCGGACCTATAAAAAGGATTTTCTTTCAGAGATGGGTCAATGATCATTTTCTATGCTTCCTGCTCCCCCTTGAAGCATTTGCAGCATGAATATTACCTCCGCCCCAGGTAAGTCCGGATTTCCGGTCCCTGAATGGCGAATCGTTCATGCTCCAGCCTTTTCGTTCGCTTGATGATTTTTCATCCTGGCCGGCATCCTCCGCATGCAGCCTATTACTGTTTTCTTTTGCTTGTTGTTGGTAGGCACGAATAATCTCATCCATTTTCTTCCTGTGATTTTTTCTTTTTACCCAAACAAGCGGCAGGTATATTAAAAACAGCACGATGGAACCTGCTACCAGCATAAGCATGTGATTGGACATTCCGAGGAGGTAGGCCATTAACCATCCCAAAAGTAAAAACGAAGCAACAAATCCCGATATGTATATATAGGTTTTCATGTAATTCATGGTCATTTACCTATTCCCAAGTTACAAAAACCACATACGTCATCATAAAAAAATGTTAAAAGTTGGTCAGCTTCCTGATTAATTGCTTTTTCGGTGGCAGGTTGCCGTTTCAGTTAACTAATTATCAGACTTCGAGGTTGGTCAATTCTTCTGTCATTTTGAACTCGTATTCCGGATATTCATATAGCGGCATCCTTTGCTCTGTTTGTCCCAGGCTATAGCCGAACAACCCTTCATAATCTTCCCGTACCTCTCCGAGCTCCTCCAACTGGCAGAGGTATTCGTGGATAGATTTTGATTCGATGATGATTACCTTTCCCATCTTGTGGATAATCGGACTGTGGTGCCGGGTCTCATCATGATCAAATTCCAGTATCCTTCGGCCATACCGGGTAATCCCGATAACCCGGAACGTCAGACTTTTTCCAACACCTGGGAGGTTGAGCACATTCCTGTCTGTTGCGAGAAACGGGACATCGAGATACCTGCGCAGTGCTTCGATATTTTCTACCGTGTTTTTTGCTTCTTCTGAAAAAGATTGCACCGTGGAATGTTGATCAGGTGGGATCTGACCGAAGATCTTTTCTTCTAACTCTTCCTGCACCACCCGGGCATTGGGGGTGAAGCTGAAATTATTTTCCATATAGCCTTTTACAGTGAATGTATAGTAGGGGAGTACCCCGACATCATTCAGCACTTTCCTGAGTTTGGCTGAGTGCCCGCGTCGGGAGGCTGCAGTGGTAAATACCAATTGATTGGTAACCAGCCATCCTGCTGCGATCAGACGTTGTATGGCAATATTGGCCTCTGGCGTAACTTCCATTGGCGACACGAAGTGGGTTTGGATGATAAATTGCCGGATTCCGATTTCTGAAGCTTTTTCGCGAAATTCAGAAAGAATTTTAGCAAGGCTTAGCGTGACCCGCTGGGGGAGGTACACCGGCAGGCGTGTTCCTAACCGCACCCTCAGGATCTCCGCTTTCTTTTCCCCTTCAGGCAGCGAGCGATTGTTTTCTTTTTTCCGCCGGGCCATTTCAATAATCTCATCCAGGATCTGTTTGAGGGTCTGGTCTGAGCTCATCAGCGCATCCCCGCCTGTGATCAGTATGTCCCTGAGCTGCGCATCCTCTTCGAAATATTTCATGAGCCGCTTCAGTTTGTCGGGCCATTTTTCGTCAGGCATCAGCCGGTCCAGATTGAAATTAAGTCTGCCTGACTGGAAATCATACATGCGTTGACATGAGGAGCAGAGACCCCCGCAGGCTCTTCCCATGGAATCAGGGATCAGGATGGCAACTTCGGGGTAGCGTCTGTGCACGTTGTTCTGGGATGGAAGGATCCAGCCTGCTGCATTTGGCTCTCCGGGTCTGACCGTATCCTCCTTTTCCCAGGCTACGATATTCCCGAATTCTTCTACAAGCTTTTTACTGTAGATAATATAATGCCTGATGGCGAGGTCTGCCCCGACAGCAAAATAGGGAACCCTGACATGCAGCAGGGAGAGGTAATAGGGATTCACAAAAAAAGGAATCCCTGCCTGTTCGGCTTCGTAAAGTATTTTCATTGTATCCGGATCCAGGGAATGATCCAGCATCTCGTTCAGCAAGTCAGGAGACCGGACTGCAAAGTGCAGGTGAAATTTATGATTCTCCCACCACCGTTCCATTTTTTCCAGTTTTTGTTCATGTGAATCTGTTTCTTCAAACCTGTATTTGGCACTTTTGATCTCTCCCGAATTAATTTTCCTTATTAATATTTTTATGATCCGTTGTTTGTTTTCCTCCCTCAATTGTACGATACGCGGATCCATTCCGGAAGGATACTTGTCCATCCATTCTTCCACCTGGCTTTTTGTCGGGAGTTCGGTACGTGAGTCACCACGCAGCTGCCGGAAGAGCTGAATCATATCTTTGAAAAATCCAGGTTTGGCTCCCCCGGTACCTTTGTTTACAGCCAGCCAGATCAGCCGTAGCGGATTGCTGACAGCGATCTCGCCTCTCAGGTTCAGATCCGGGTATTCCTTACCGGCATGATCAATGTAGTCGAGTATTCTGATGATTGCATAGTCGCGCCATTCAAGTTTTTCAAAAAGCTCACGTGTCGGATGTTTTGCATGGTAAAACCTGAATGCATCCTTCCTGTCTTTCAGGGTTTTCTCGATCCAGTCACGTACACCAACCACAACCTCGGTCTCGTTTTTGGAACTCCGCAATATTTCTTCAAGTTCAGGATTTTC
>CAYOSB010000217.1:0-2392 GCA_964406495.1 uncultured Bacteroidaceae bacterium
GTATGAATAATATGCAGAATCCGGTCCCTTCCTGAGCAGGTCGAAGATCCAGGGATTGTCAGGTGAATAAGCCATATGGTTGGGAACCACATCCTGGATCCAGCCTATTCCTGCTGACTTGAGTTTGTCGCGTAATTTTTCATAGGCCTTTTCATCGCCGATCTGCACATTCAGATGATGCGGATCAGTAACATCATAGCCATGATCACTTCCAGGTGCAGCCTGGAAGACAGGTGATGCATAGATCGTTCGAACGCCGGATTTCCGGAGATACGTAACGATCTTTTCTGCATCCCTGAATGTGAATGACTGATTGAATTGCAGCCTGTAAGTCGATACCGGGTTGTAGGTGTTGTTCATCATTATTCGTTCGTAAACATGACTATTGCAAGCGGTGGTATGACGATGTTGATGGAATGATCTTCATCATGGTAGGGGACTGGATGCGATTCTACAGCTCCCATATTTCCCACACCGCTACCCCCGTATTGGGAAGCATCACTGTTCAGAATTTCCACCCAGTATCCATCGTCGGGCACCCCGATGCGATAATTGTAACGCGGAACAGGAGTGAAATTCACCACGGCCACGACCTGTTGTTTTTTTTGCTTGTCATACCTGACAAAGCTTAAGATCGAATTCTGGGAATCATTGGCGTCCATCCACCTGAATCCTTCAGGTTCGAAATCAGCCTGGTGGATCGCAGGATAGCGCCTGTACATATTGTTCAGGTCGCGGATATACTGCTGCAGTCCTACATGGTTGAGATTATCCAGGAGGTGCCAGTCAAGGCTCGATTCATGATTCCATTCCTTCCATTGACCGATCTCCATCCCCATGAAATGCAGCTTCTTGCCCGGGTGAGCATACATATAACCGAACATGGCCCTGAGGTTGGCAAATTTCTGCCAGATATCACCGGGCATCTTGTTGATCAGGCTCCCCTTGCCGTGCACCACCTCATCGTGTGACAATGAAAGCATGAAGTTTTCATTGAATGCATACATGATGCTGAAAGTCATCCGGTTGTGGTGATAGCTCCTGTGGATTGGTTCGTGGGACATGTAGTCCAGGGTATCGTGCATCCACCCCATATTCCATTTCATTCCGAATCCCAGTCCACCGGTATACACAGGTCTCGTCACCATGGGCCAGGCAGTGGATTCCTCGGCGATGGTTTGTATGCCTGGGAATTTTGTATACACCGATTCGTTGAAATCACGCAGGAACCGAATGGCTTCCAGGTTCTCCCTGCCACCGTGTTCGTTGGGGATCCACTCACCCTCTTTTCTTGAATAATCGAGGTACAACATGGAAGCCACAGCATCCACCCGGATACCATCAATATGGAATTGGTCCATCCAGCTATGTGCGCTGCTTATCAGGAAATTCCTTACCTCGTTGCGCCCGTAATTGAAAATATAGCTGTTCCAGTCAGGATGGTATCCTTTACGTGGATCTTCATGCTCATACAGGTAGGTTCCGTCGAAAAAATGCAACCCATGCTGATCATTGGGGAAGTGCGAAGGGACCCAGTCGATGATCACTCCGATGTTATTCTGATGAAGTGTATCGATAAGATACATGAATTCATCCGGATTTCCGAACCTGCTGGTGGGGGCATAATAACCCGTAGCCTGGTACCCCCAGGATCCGGAATAAGGATACTCGGTCACCGGCATGAGTTCCACGTGGGTGTATTCCATCTCCTTCACATAGGCGGTGAGTTGTTCGGCCAGCTCGATATAGGATAGTGGACGCAGCCCTTCCTCCAGGGACCTGCGCCATGATTCAAGTTGCACTTCGTATACGGTGATAGGTTGATCAAGTGCATTTCGTTCCGGGCGTTTTTTCATCCATGCATCATCCTTCCACTTGTGATCATACTCCCACACCACCGAAGCAGTTTTTGGCGGGTGTTCGTTGAATTTTCCAACCGGATCTGCTTTTTCAACAGTGTAATTATTGAAGGAAGAGGTAATAAAATATTTATAGACTTCACCTTTTCCAATTCCCGGAATGAACCCTTCCCAGATGCCGGAGCCATCCTCCCGGACCCGCAAGGGATGGTTTTTTTTGTTCCATCCGTTGAAATTTCCGATGACAGTTACCGATTGCGCATTGGGTGCCCATACAGCAAAAAAGGTCCCCTTCGCACCTTCATTTTCTACGATGGTGGCACCCAGTTTCTGGTACAGTGAAAAATGTTTTCCCTCGCGGAAAAGATAGATGTCGTATTCGGTAATGAATCCGGGAAAGGGCAGGACAGTTGCTTGCTGTTCAGGTGTCGTGGCTGCCTGTACAGATTTCTCTTTTGTCTGCAGTTTTGCTTTACCCGGCGATGCGGTTTTTCCTCTGGAATTGGTTCCGCCGGATTGCGCAGCGGTTTTTC
>CAYOSB010000217.1:2492-7068 GCA_964406495.1 uncultured Bacteroidaceae bacterium
CTTTGGGCCTGGTTCCGCCGGATTGCGCAGCGGTTTTTCCTTTGGGCCTGGTTCCGCCGGATTGCGCAGCGGTTTTTCCTTTGGGCCTGGTTCCACCGGATTGCGAAGTGGTTTTTCCTTTGGGCCTGGTTCCGCCGGATTGCGAAGTGGTTTTTCCTTTGGTCCTGGTTCCACCGGATTGCGCAGTAGTCTTTCCTTTGGTCCTGGTTCCGCCGGATCCCGATGCAGTTTTTGCCTTCGCTCGCGGTATCGATTTTGTTTTGGCCTGCAGTTCTGATTTTACTTTTGAAGCTGACTTTTTGACTTCCTGTTTGCTCACCGTTTTGGCTTTACCGGGTATTTTCGCTGTGGATTTCGAAGCTGATGTGGTCCCGGCCGTGTTTCCTGACCTGGACACTGGGGTGTCCTTCGCCTTGCTTCCTGATCCGGACGCTGATGTCTCTTTCGTCCTTGATTTAGATGTTGAAGACGATGTGGATTTCTTCCCGGCACCTGACCCGGAGGTAGGAGTGGTTCTGGAAGTAGTCTTCGGTTTGCTTGTATTTTTTCGTTGTGCACTCATGCTTGATGTTGTTTCTGTTACTGATCCAGCAGATCATTCAGTATTTTATTTATTCCGTTTAATGGGATGTGCAACCAATCCGGACGATTGTTCAGCTCGTAATCCGCCTCGTAAATTGCTTTTTCAATAATGTAGACAGACAATAACTCATCCAGTTGTTTGCGTTCTTCGGGAATGAAGGATGCATTCCCTGCGGCGTTGAGGTAAGCATCCATGAAGATATCCCTGACCTTGCGGTACCAGGGTTCGAGCCATGGTTCCAGGTACTCGGTGGATTCAGGCATCTTTTCATTGTACTCAAGGGCGCCCATATAAATTGCATAGTGGAAGGACCGCAGCATTCCGGCAACATCCTTGAACGGACAGTACCGCAGGCTCCTTGCAGTAAGGGATCGGGTAGGTTCTCCTTCGAAATCGATGATAATGAAATCCTTTCCTGTAAAAAGCACCTGCCCGAGGTGATAGTCGCCATGCACCCGGATCTTGGAGGTATGGATCTTCTTTTTCTCCAGTGTTTTCTTGATGGAATTCAGCAGCAAACTTTCATTGCTGATAATATCATCGACCAGTCTCTTCTGCTCCTCATCAAGCTTTTTGCGTGAACTTTTCATCTGGCTGATCGTACGCTTGACCAGTGTTCTGAACGACTGGTAAAGCGATTTTTGGTAAAGCAATGAAAATGGCTCCTCCCTGAAATCTTTGTTGTTCCTGACCGATGCGAGTGCGAGATGCATCTCCGCGGTGCGCTTCCCAAGTAACTCAATCATTTCCAGGAAAAAAGGATCAAAGAGTTCCCGGGTTTTTTCTTCCCCGATATATTTGAAGATTTCATGTGTGTTTTCGTTAAAACCTTCCGTCAGTAATTCGCCGCCTTCCCGGACTTTATCGAAGAAACGTTCAATAGCATCCTGTGTGTAATCCCATGCATTCCCCTCGTTAGGAACGAAATCCACCAGGATACCCAGTGACACCTGGTCCCCGGTGCGGGGTCTGTATTCCAGCGATCCTGAATAGGCAGGGAAGTTCTTAAAGTCCGAAGTGGTATTTTCGCTCAATGCTTTAATGATATCCAGTTCCGGATTATTTCCCTCTTCGGGACCTCGGTACATTTTGAAGAAAAACCTGTTGTCGTAGAGGATCGAAGTATTCGACTGTTCGGCACCCAGGACTTTTGAGGGAAGGGGCAATTCAACTTTTTTGATCTTCGTATTCATCTTCCTTCCGGGAATACCAACAAGTTCTCCTTTCTTATGCTTGATCTTGCTGCGATGAACGATCATCCGCATAATCATGTCCCTTACCTCTTTGTTGTATGAACCATCGTAAAGCAATGCTTCCCTGCCATCAATAAAGACGGTGGAGATGGCCGATTCCGGGCGGTTGGTCCTGCGATCATGGGCTTCATCGCCGAAGTTGATCGACAACGGTACTACATAGTGTTCATTTTTACCTTCAATGTAATCCGTTTCTATAATGAACAGGAAGGAGTGTAACTTCGTATTCTGAAACGGAATGGTATCTATGATCTTGATATCCTTGATTCGCTTGGCTTTCCCCCTGAACCAACGGTTCTTTTGAATATACTCTTTTAATAACAGTCGGAGTGACTTTTGTGTGGTGTCACTCATACTGTTCCATTGTCTTGTTGTCAGGGAAAGCTCATAGTCGAGCGATAATGCTTCAGCGGTTTCTCCAACTTCCGGTTTTCTCAATTCAAACCAGAAATAGTTCTTGAATTGCAATGGAAACATGTAAGGGTGTTCATCGATCTTTTGAAAGTCGTTTCTGCTGAAGATCTCCGTTGGAATATAACCTGCATATTCAGCAAGGTCCAGCTCTGCCTGCTGGGAATAGCGGGAAAGATTGATGATCACAAGGATCACCTCATCCTCATATTTTCTTGTGAAGGCCAGTATCTTAGAATTATTTGTATCAATGAATTCGATATCACCCCGGCTGAAAGCTTTGTATTGTTTCCGCATGGAGATGACCCTGCGCATCCACCAGAGCAGGGACGAGGGATTTTTCTCATTGTTCTCCACATTGATGGTTTCGTAGTGGTAATCATGATTAAAGATCACCGGCAGGTAGAGTTGTTGTGGCTCGGTATCAGAAAAGCCTGCATTCCGGTCGGCCGACCATTGCATCGGTGTGCGAACACCATCGCGGTCACCGAGGTAGTAATTGTCACCCATTCCTATTTCGTCTCCATAATAGACAATAGGAGTTCCGGGGAGTGAGAAAAGCAGCATATTCATCAACTCAATACTTTTCCTGTCGTTGTCCAGAAGTGGTGCAAGCCTTCTCCTGATTCCCAGGTTGATGCGTTGTTTGGGATTCCTGGCGAACGATTTGTACATGTAGTCCCTTTCTTCATCGGATACCATTTCAAGGGTCAGTTCATCATGGTTCCGTAGAAAGATGGCCCACTGGCAGTTATCAGGAATCGCCGGTGTCTGGTCCAGTATATCAATCAGCGGGAACCTGTCCTCCATGCGCATTGACATGTACAGCCTTGGCATCAGCGGGAAATGAAAAGACATGTGACATTCGTCTCCCTCGCCAAAGTAGGCTGAGGCATCTTCAGGCCACTGGTTGGCTTCTGCGAGCAGCATTTTATCCTCATACTTATCTTCGATATGACTCCGAAGCTTTTTCAGGAATTCATGAGTTTCCGGGAGGTTTTCGCAGTTGGTGTCCTCACGCTCATACAGGTAGGGTACAGCATCCAGCCGCAAACCGTCAACACCCATGTCAAACCAGAAATCCAGCACTTTCGTTACGGCCTTGTGCACGCTGGGATTATCAAAATTTAAATCAGGCTGATGTGAATAAAACCGGTGCCAGTAATATGCTTTGGCAACAGGATCCCATGACCAGTTGGAGATCTCGAAGTCCTGGAAAATGATGCGCGTGTCTTTGTATTTTTCAGTAGTATCGCTCCAGACATAAAAATCGCGGTATACACTGCCCGGCTTGGCATGACGTGCCCTTTCAAACCATTTATGCTCATTAGAGGTATGGTTCAGTACCATCTCCGTGATGACCCTGAGACCTCTTTTATGTGCCTCGGTGATAAATCTTTTGAAGTCTGCCATGGTTCCATAATCCTTGTGGATACTCGTAAAATCTGAGATATCATACCCACCGTCACGTAATGGCGATTTATAAAAAGGAAGGAGCCAAAGGGCATTCACACCCAGCGACTTCAGGTAATCGAGTTTTTTTATCAGTCCCCTGAAATCTCCGATCCCATCCCCGTTACTGTCAAGAAAGGAGCGGACATGGGCCTGGTAAATGATGGCATCTTTGTACCAGAATTTATCTGAATTGCTTTGCTTTGCTGTCATACTGATCTGTATTATAATCTTTTAATTTTAAAAATGTGAGCCGGGATGACATGCGGATCGAGCTCCACGAAATTGTATTCTCCCTCCCAGCGGTAGAACGATCCGCTGAGCAGATCGTGCACTTCGAAAATATTCTCTGCATCCAGTTTGAAGTCATGTAATGGAAGACCTAGCCAGCCGCCTTGCTTGTGTTCCGGGTCCAGGTTGACAACCACCAGGATGATGTTTCGAGCATCGGCTGAGGTTTTACTGTATGCGATCACCGCTTCATTGTCAATGGGGTGGAACCTGAGCGATTGCATATTGTGCAGCGCTTCATTCTCCTTTCGGATCTTGTTAACACGGCTGATGAGTTTGCGCAGGCTTCTGCGTTTGTTCACATTCCATTCCTTGATCTCATATTTTTCTGAATTCAGGTATTCTTCCTTCCCGGGCAGGGCAGGTGCATTTTCCATGAGCTCATAAGCAGGTCCGTACATTCCGTAGTTGGAGGAAAGTGTAGCCGCCAGGATCAGCCGTTGAACAAAATGGCTTCTGCCGGCTCCCTGCAGAGGGAAAGGCAGGATATCCGGCGTGTTCGGCCAGAAATTTGGTCTGAAATAATCCTTTAATTCCGTTTGCGTTAGCTCTTCACAATACCTCGTGAGCTCATATTTGCTGTTTC
>CAYOSB010000218.1:0-7026 GCA_964406495.1 uncultured Bacteroidaceae bacterium
CCATTTTGCTGCACTGAAAGCTGTCGGGGAAAGCGTGGAACTGCCGTTGGAATACTACAAGAACAACATCGTTTCCCTGATCCATATTCTGCAGGGCATGAAGCAATACGACGTGAAAAATATCGTATTTTCTTCTTCATGCACTGTGTACGGCGAACCTGATCAGTTGCCGGTGACAGAGCAGGCACCGATCAAGAAAGCCAATTCGCCCTATGGAAATACCAAGCAGATCTGCGAAGAGATCATGCAGGATTTCCAGGTTCCCGCCCCGGAGATAAATGTCATCTCCCTCAGGTATTTCAATCCGATTGGTGCCCACCCCAGCGCGCTCATCGGGGAACTGCCCATCGGCGTTCCGAACAACCTGGTGCCGTTCATTACCCAAACCGCCATCGGGATCAGGGAGGAACTGAAAGTATTCGGGGATGATTATAATACCCCGGACGGATCGGCCATACGTGATTACATCAACGTGGTTGACCTTGCTAAAGCACACGTGGTATCTATTGAGCGGCTATTGAATGAAAAGAATAAAACAGGATATGAGATCTTCAACCTGGGTACAGGCAAAGGGAATTCTGTGCTGGAAGTGATCAATGCCTTTGAAAAAGTCACAGGTACACCTCTTAAACACAAGATCGTCGGACGCAGGGAAGGGGATGTCGAACAGGTATTTGCCGATACAAGGTATGCAAACGAGGAGTTGGGATGGAAAGCTGAAAAAGGCCTCGAAGAGACCCTTGCCACGGCATGGAAATGGGAACAATTCTACCGTTCGAAACAATAAAATATGTTGCCCGCGGGACTGATAACCTGCCGGCATCGTTAGTAAAGCAAAGAAAGCGTATATTTTTAAACAGTGCCTGATGCGCTTTTTTTGCATGCACCATTTAGAAATTTGTGCACATTTATATTACTGGATAAAAAATGGAAAAAATATTAATCACAGGAGGAGCCGGATTTATCGGCTCACACGTCGTAAGGTTGTTCGTGAAGAAATACCCGGAGGTGCAGATCATGAACCTGGATGCCCTCACCTATGCGGGAAACCTGGAGAACCTGACGGACATAGAGGATGCCGGTAATTACACATTCGTCAAAGGGGACATTACGGACCAGGAATTCATCGACCGGTTATTCGAAAACCACGATTTCAGCGGGGTCATTCACCTGGCTGCAGAATCACACGTAGACCGTTCCATCGAGGATCCGCTCTCATTCATTAAGACCAACATCATCGGTACAATGAACCTGCTGAATGCCTGCAGGAACAACTGGAAATCATTCGAGGGGAAACGGTTCTACCACATCTCCACCGACGAAGTATATGGCAGCCTGGGAGATGATGGATTGTTCACTGAAACCACCCCATACGACCCGAAAAGTCCCTATTCCGCCTCAAAGGCAAGCTCCGACCACCTGGTAAGGGCCTACAGGAACACCTACAAATTGCCGGTAGTTATCTCCAATTGCTCCAACAACTATGGCCCCAATCAATTCCCTGAAAAACTGATCCCGCTGTCCATCAACAATCTGAAGCATGGCAAACAGATCCCTGTCTACGGGAAAGGCGAGAACATCAGGGACTGGCTCTTCGTGGAAGACCATGCCGATGCCATCGACAGGGTATACCACCAGGGTGTGGATGGCGAAACTTACAATATTGGAGGCAATAACGAATGGAAGAACATAGACCTGATCCGGTTACTCTGCAAGATCATGGACAATAAGCTCGACAGGGAACCTGGTTCCAGCGAGCAACTCATCACCTTTGTGAAGGACCGGGCCGGTCATGACCTCCGGTATGCCATCGACAGCAGCAAAATCAGCCGGGAACTGGGATGGAAACCTTCTCTTACATTTGAAGAAGGGCTGGAAAAAACCGTTGACTGGTACCTGGAAAACAGGGAATGGCTGGAGCATGTTACCTCTGGGGCATACGTGGAATACTATAAGAAAATGTATCAATAAGCGAGAGGAAGCGCACATTTAAAGCAGTAATGCACTGCATAATCGAAAGTGCCATTATGAATGAGAAGTCGCCCGGAGTTCTCCCGGGAGCATCGGTTCCAACTACCAACTACTCCACCGTAACGCTCTTGGCCAGGTTCCTGGGCTGGTCCACGTTGCAATTGCGCATCACGGCAATGTGATAGGCAATCAGCTGCAATGGAACAGAGGAGAGCAGTGACACAAGCACAGGATCTGTAGCCGGGATGGCGATTACATGATTGGCCATCTTCTCAATGGTATCATCGCCTTCTGTAACAATGGCAATGACCACACCGTTCCGGGCTTTTACCTCCTGCACATTACTGACGATTTTTTCGTAGGAATTATCCTGCGTGGCAATCACCACCACGGGCATATTCTCATCGATCAGTGCAATAGGCCCGTGCTTCATTTCTGCTGCAGGATAGCCCTCTGCATGTATGTAAGAGATCTCCTTGAGCTTCAGTGCACCTTCCAGTGCCACCGGGTAAGAGACCCCACGCCCAAGATAGAGTGCATTGGTCACTTTCTGATAGATGCTGGCAATCTCTTTGAGCGTGTCATTCTGCTCCAGGATTTTTTCAATTTTCCCGGGGATTGCTTCCAGTTCGCTCAGCAATGAAGCATACCTGTCATCTGAGATCAGTCCTTTGCCCCTGGCCACCATCATGGCCATCATGGTCAGCACCGTCACCTGGGCAGTAAAGGCCTTTGTGGAAGCCACACCTATTTCCGGACCGGCATGGGTATACACCCCGGCATGGGTTTCCCTTGAAATACTCGACCCGACTACGTTACAGATTCCAAGTACCGTTGCACCTGATTCCTTGGCCAGTTGGATCGCAGCAAGCGTATCGGCTGTCTCTCCGCTCTGAGATATGGCAATTACAATATCGTCCTTGCAAATGACCGGGTTCCGGTAACGGAATTCAGAAGCATAATCCACTTCCACCTGTACCCTGGCAAGGTCCTCGAAAAGGTACTCCCCGACGAGTCCTGCATGCCACGATGTTCCACAGGCAAGAATCACAATTCTTTTTGCTTCAATAAGCCGGTCATACACACTATATAATCCACCCAGTTTGATCTCATTCTTTTCCAGGTTGAGCCTTCCGCGGAAGGTATCCCGGATGGACCTGGGCTGCTCAAAGATCTCCTTCAGCATGAAATGATCATACCCGTTCTTCTCGATCTCCGAAATCCCCAGGTCAAGGGTCTGGATACGTGGTGTGAGGGCATCATCCCTGACAGTGGTCTTCAGTACCAGTTCATCGTTCTTGATTACTGCAACATCGTCATTGTCCAGGTAAATCACACGGTCTGTATACTCGATAATGGGTGTGGCATCCGAGGCAAGAAAATACTCATTCTCACCCAGGCCGATCACCAGCGGACTACTTTTCCTGGCTGCAATGATCTTATCCTTCTCTTCACTGCAGAGGATAACCAGCCCATAGGCACCGATCACCTTGGAAAGTGCCAGGCGCACTGCGACTTCAGCAGATACCTCCTGTGTTTTGTAAATATATTCGATCAGGTTGGCCAGTACCTCGGTATCGGTTTCACTCTTGAAAGTGTACCCCTGTTCTTTAAGACTCTCTTTCAGGTACGTGTAATTTTCAATGATCCCATTATGGATGATCGTGAAGATTCCGTCCATTGACATATGGGGATGGGCATTGATGTCACTTGGTTCACCATGGGTGGCCCACCGTGTATGTCCGATCCCTATGTTCCCTGAAATATCCTGCCCGGTACAATATTCTTCCAGGTCAGATACCTTTCCCTGTTTCTTATACACATTGATGTTACCGTTCAGCAATGCGACGCCTGCTGAGTCATACCCCCGGTATTCAAGCCTTTTCAAGCCTTTCAGCAGGATGGGATACGCACTTTGTTTTCCAATATATCCAACTATTCCACACATAATTAAAACTTCGTATATATGAGTTCCAATCTTAGACCACCCTGATGGCCCGAATGGTTGCTCCAGAATTTAATTATTTTATTTGACGTGGCAGGGTTATCCACATATATGTAGAAATCGCTCTTCTCAATTGCACCTGATATAACTTCCTGCAGATGCCGCGCCACGTTAAAGGTATAAAAATAAACCGGATCCAGAAAGGCACTGTTTTCATTTGACTGTGTCAGCATTCCGAACAATACCTGTTCTGTACCAATCACCCTGTCATACACAGGAATAAAAGTACCGTCTTCGAGGCGCGTTTCCATCATCAGCTGCTGCGGGTAGTCTGCTTCAGGAATACCGATAATACTGTCCGGCAACACGTAGAATACAAGCCGTGCGGCATTAATGGCGATATCGCCTTCTCCCAGCTTCGCAGCGATATCGGGTAAAGATATCTTTACGTTTACACCTGCCATTCCCTGTGCATAGGCAACATCAGGGGCCGCATCAGGATCATCCAGGTACGCTGCGATGGTAGTTCCCGCATAATCGTGTTTGAAGATATTCACCTTCTGGGCAAAGAGCTGGTTAAAAGATAAATTGTAGGTACTCATTGAAATGGTATCTGCTGCAATCTCAACGAGGGTATCGTGGTAATATTTGAATTTGAGACCCGCCTCGCTATTTGCCATTTGCAGTTTTGCCAGGGCCCCGCCTTCTGAAACGGATTCAGAAGTAATGTAAAGCCCCGGGAATGACCGCTGCATCCTGGAATTATAAGCAAAAATGGAATCCTCAGGGTTCGTGGCCGCGATAATCCTGTCTAACAGATCTGGATCATTGATCTCGAAATCATAAAGTGTGTTGGGTTTGGGAATGATCACCTCATCCACCAGCGGCTCCGGATCATATTTACCGGTGACATCATAATCTGAATAGTAGACACTGTCCATTTGAAGACTGTCAAGGAACTCGTGCACCATGATGCGCATCCCGGCAGTAGTATCCCCGACAACATCACTTATATAAAGATACTATAAAAGGATCTTCTCCAAAATCACCAAACCGGGAAAGACTGAATTCCGTGACGATCTCTGCCTTGGTGTGCCCGGTGATGGAGTCCACCATGCTGCCCAAAAAAAAGGTCCTTGTTTCGGAGGCATTCGCCGTTAATGAAGTCATGCGCGGCCTGGAGCTTACCAGCCGTGTTTCCAGGTCAGTGATCGTATCGGTATACACCGTAATGGTATCCTCCGAGGGGAATATATCCACTCCAAGGTTATTATTTTCAGGATCACATGCATGGAACAAACCACCTGTAAATGCGACAGCCATAAGTGCCAGGACCATCTTTCCTGCAGCTCCAACCAGTCTTCTATGTCTCATAGGAGTAAATCAAATTAACGATTCAGAATATTCTCATAGAAAACGGAATATTCTTCTATATATTTTTCCGGATCCTTATAATCAAGGCTGGGTTTCCCTGATTCGCTGATGATAGTTGAAATATTATCCGGCAGATCTGAACTACCCTGGATGGCGGCATCAGAATACTGCAGCGATAACCTCACCAGGTTTTCATAAGTGGGATCCTTGATCACAGAGATGTCATCCTTGTTGACGCCATTCAGCAGGGCCTTTTCCTGCAGCCTTGCATCCATGGGTTGATCAAAACCGTTATTATAATAGGAAAACACGACTTTGGAATCGGCAAACAAAGGATCTTCCCTGTAGGCTTTCTTGAGATACAACGGTACAAGTGAGGTAAACCATCCATGGCAATGCACCAGGTCGGGAGACCATCTCAGTTTCCTGACCGTTTCAAGTACACCCCTGGCAAAAAAGATCATTCGCTCGTCATTGTCTTCGAAAAACTCCCCATGTTCATCCCGCATGGTGGCTTTTCGCTGAAAATAATCTTCATTGTCGATAAAATAAACCTGCATCCGGGCGGCCTGAATGGAAGCTACCTTGATGATCAGCGGATGATCTGTATCATCTATGATCAGGTTCATACCTGATAAACGTATGACCTCATGTAATTGGTTCCTGCGCTCATTAATATTCCCGTAGCGTGGCATGAAGGTCCGGATTTCTTTGCCTGTCTCCTGGATGCCCTGCGGCAGATACCTGCCGATATGGGACATTTCATTCTCCGAAAGATAGGGGGTAATTTCCTGGGAAACGAATAAAACTTTTACACTTTCCATTATTTTACAGGACTTGTTTTTTGATCCTGCAAAGGTACTAAAAATTATTGAGACCTCAAGGTATTCACCCGCCCCGGGTGCATGCTAAAATATGAAGAACCATCATTCAAACTACCAGTTTTCCATGCGGATTCCTTATCTTTGCGTCCGCTTAAAAACATGAAACAGATCCATCATATCCCGGCCCTGCAGCAAACAATTGCTGAAAGCAGGAAAAGGGGGAAAATAATCGGGCTCGTCCCCACCATGGGAGCGTTACACCAGGGCCATATTTCGCTGATCAATACTGCGGAAAAGAATGGTGACTTTATTGTAGTATCCATTTTTGTCAATCCTACCCAATTCAACAATCCCAAAGACCTGGAACGCTATCCCAGGGACCTTGCATCCGATCTGCGCATGCTCATGGGCCACGGTGTGGAGATTGTCTTTACCCCCTCGGTAAAGGAAATATATCCTGAAAAAGACACCCGGCATTTCGACCTCTCGCCCCTGGACAGGGTAATGGAAGGAAAATACCGCCCAGGCCATTTCAATGGGGTTGCCCAGGTTGTCAGTAAGCTTTTCGAGGCTGTGCAACCTGACCGTGCCTACTTTGGGCAAAAAGACTTCCAGCAACTTGCAGTGATTAAAAAACTGGTGACACAATTGGACATGGACATTGAAATCATTGGATGCCCTATCATCCGGGAAGAGGATGGCCTCGCAATGAGCTCCAGGAACCTGCTGCTGGGCGCGGAGGAAAGGGCTGCAGCACCCCATATCCATGCTGTGCTCCAGGAAGCAAAGTCCCTGAAATTAAACGCATCCCCGAGAGAGGTTAAAGCATTCGTGGAAGAAAAAATCAACAGGCATCCCCTCATGCAACTGGAGTACTTTGAAATCGTTGACGATCAAGAACTAAATGCCATT
>CAYOSB010000219.1:0-6974 GCA_964406495.1 uncultured Bacteroidaceae bacterium
GCGGGCAATCAGCGCCAAGGGCCGTTCACCACCGAGCAGATCATCCAGGCGTGGCCTATCGGAGTCATGGCGCAGTGTTCGGGACTGACTACAAAGCGGTGGCACCCGGCATAATGCCATTTAACCTTTTCACTTTTCATCATTTGAGCGATGCCATTTGCATCTTCAGGGATATCCGCCTCCGGATACTTCCGCCGGTAGCCCGGGAAGCAGCAGCGGGTACGTCCTGACTGACCTGATTCGCCAATCCGCCAGCCCTCCTGGTCAGCCTGCTCCAGAGTGATGATATTCTTCCTGTCCTTAAGGACCAGCATCGGGCAGTTTTCCTCATGGACACGCATCCAGAGTGCATCGCAGTATGCCGAGGTATTGGGGTCATACTCTTGTTCCGGGATCAGAAGCCACGCCCTTCTGGCTGCTGCACCCTTCTCTCCGTATTTGCTATAGTCGATGATATCCTCCTGGGCTTCAGCATCAGTAAAGCATGCCAACAGGCAAACAGTGGTTAGAAGCAGGGTGAATGCCTTAAGCATATTGCCTCGAATTTCTTTTTTCATTTTGGAGTGCCACTCTTTTTAAAAAGCATATGGATATTCAACCACTTTTCTTCTGTCTTGCCACTGCGACCGGAAAGAAGATCGTTTTGATTAAATCATATTTGACTGGTGAATCTAATAAAAATAAATTAAAAATTGTGTATGCAGAAAATTTTACAGACAGAATGTTTGGTTAACCGCAAAGAGACAAGGAAGCTTGGGAAAATCATTGGTTACTTTCATCCTTTGATCCTGTCAAAAAATTGTATGCCGCAACCGCTTTTCTATTCTTGAACAGTTTCACCTTGATCGTGGAGCATGGGAGAGTCGAACTCCCGACTGATTCTCATTAAAACCGACTGCTCACTCAAAACCGGAGAAGGGTGGTCAGTTTGTCCGTTTTTTCCAATAAGCTAATAACCGGTTATTGAAAGCCAACAAAGTGGTACAAATTTGCAATTGTATTGAAAAAATGTACTATTTTTACTGAATGATTAAAAGAAATCTGAAAGACAAACTCTTGCAATTGGCTGAGAAATTTCCAATTGTTTCAGTTACAGGTCCAAGGCAATCAGGAAAAACAACACTGGTACGATCTGTTTTTCCTGATTATTCTTATGAGAACCTGGAAGATCCGGAAACAAGACTATTTGCTCAGAACGACCCTAGAAGCTTTTTAAATCTATCCGAAAGGATGATAATAGATGAAATACAAAGGGTACCTGAGCTTTTCTCTTATCTACAAACCCTAACCGATAATCAGAATGTTGAAGGACAATTCATTATTTCCGGATCTCAAAGTTTTCTAATGAATGAAAACATTTCTCAGTCCCTGGCTGGCAGGGTTGCAATTCTAAACTTGTTACCATTTAGCTTTGAAGAACTGAAGTTTGGAAACATACGTATTTCAGAGCCAGTAGATCTCTTATTTCAGGGATTTTATCCTAGATTGTATGATAAAGGTATTGCTCCAGAAGACTTTTACCCGAACTATATTCAGACGTATATAGAAAGAGATGTAAGGCAATTGAAAAACATACAGGATTTAGATCTCTTTGTAAGGTTCATGAAGTTATGTGCAGGTCGTACAGGACAATTATTGAATCTATCCTCCCTGGCGAATGACACAGGAATTAGCGTTAATACTGCCAAGTCATGGATATCATTGCTTGAGACAAGTTTTATAATTTATTTGTTACAACCACATCACAAGAATTTCAATAGGAGGCTTGTAAAAATGCCTAAATTATATTTCTTCGACACGGGACTTGTATCATCCCTTCTTGAAATTCAATCTTCAAAACAATTATCAACCCACTATTTGTATGGAGCAATTTTTGAGAATTTCATTATTTCTGAATTGCTTAAAGATAGATTTCATCGGGGATTAAGGAGTAATCTCTATTTCTGGAGAGATCATAAGGGCGTGGAGATAGATTGCATTATTGAACAAGGGGATAAGCTGATTGCTTTAGAGATTAAATCAGCTAAAACATATACTGAGAGTTTTTTTAAGAATATTGCTTATTTGGAAAAGATTTCGGATAGGGGGATATATCAATCAGTTGTAATCTATGGTGGAGACAGATCAATATCTACGAAACAGGGTGAATTATGCAGTTGGAAGGAGATCCCTGGTTTCAGGAAGGTATAGAAATGATATCGTGGTGATTTCCACCTGCGGCGGATCACCATCCGATAAGCTCCTGACATGCAAATGGAAAAAGTACCTCGCTTACGCCCATCGGGGTCCTCTAAAAGTAAACACGCCCTTGCGGGGGTGCTTGTTTTTTGAGTGATCGTGGAGCATATCGGAGTCGAACCGATGACCTCTTGACTGCCAGGGACAATACGGGATTTTCCATCGAACTCCAATATACTCTATTACAACACTTTACAAAAATAATGTACAGTGGTTTTTCTATATACTACACCTGTTTTCTTTTTGGCTGGCAAAAAAGCTGGCAAATATTGTTAGCTGGAAATTCTGGTGTAGCCAAGCACCATACTCCGGAAAAAATGAGCAATCGTTTCGGAAATTCCTGACCACTACTTAATGGACTGTAAGCCATCTAATACCAATAAAAAGGGATGCTGCCATTTGATCACAATTGGCTTGTTCATTTCAAACCGGATGCGAGTGGTCAATCAATTCGGCATTTCCAATTATAAGAAAACCTTTATCTTTAACTGAAAACAACACTTATAAACGGTCAACATATATCAGTAAAGTACAAAGAAGAAGCCAAAATAACTGATCAAAGAGAAATCTAATACAGATATGAAAAAGATGGAAAGAAGGACCATGATTAAATCCATGGGAGTGCTGTCCCTGGGAATGGCCTCTTCTCCCTTATCCGCCGGCGAAAGGCTGGCTGAGCCTTATGAAGTCCGAAAGAAGGAAATCTCCACCGATATTCTGGTAGTCGGAGGAGGAACAGCAGGTACGGTAGCCGCCATTCAGGCAGCAAGAGCGGGGGCAAAGACGGTTCTTGTGGAACTTGGAAGTCAATTGGGAGGAACCACCACCACTGCAGGCGTATCTTTCCCCGGGATTTTTCATGCCTGGGGGAAGCAGGTCATTGGAGGCATTGGGTGGGAACTGGTTCAGGAATGTGTTGCCATGAACGACGATCAATTACCTGATTTCAACATTCCTCATGGCAGGAATCATCCCAAACACCAGGTATGGATAAACGGTCCCCTTTACACGCTTCTGGCAGAAGATAAATGCCTGGAGGCCGGTGTTGAACTGAGGTTTTACGAAACTCCTCACAGGATTAAATTTAAAAAGGACAGGTGGATCGTGGAGACCGTTGGAAAGGGTACGCATACGCAAATTACTTGCAAGCAACTGATAGACTGCACTGGGAATGCATTGGTCACATCTATGGCTGGATTTGATGTGCTCAGGGAGGCCGAAACCCAACCCGGCACCTTGCTGTTTACTCTGGAAGGTTTTGACAAGTCTAAACTGGACATGGATCACCTGGAACACCTTTATGCAGAGGAACTGAAAAAAGGGGAAATGGTACGGGAAGAATTTCTGAGCATAAGAGGGGTGTTGAACAGCACCGGATATACCTTCAGCGGGCATGTCTTCGGAGCGGACTCCACCACTTCAGAAACCCATACGGCGACCAACATTAGCGGACGCAGGGCACTTTATAGAATGCTTCGTTTTCTGAGAACTTTACCTGGTTGTGAACATACCCGGGTGGGGAAAGTTCAGAGCGAGACAGGAGTCAGGGAGACCTACCGGATCGATGGCCTCCACCAGGTGACCCAGTCGGAATATCTGAATGGGAAGGTATTTGAAGATGCCATTTCCTATGCTTACTATCCCATCGATATACACAATAAGACAGGAGTGCATAAGGAGTACCTGGCCGAAGATGTAGTGGCCACCATCCCCTTAAGGACGCTGATCCCCAGGCGAAGCAAGAATTTTCTGGTAGCGGGCAGGTGCTTAAGCAGTGACCGTGCAGCAAACTCAGCGCTCCGGGTACAGGCACCTTGTATGGGCATGGGACAGGCGGCCGCTGCCTGTGCCGTTGTAGCGAGCAGGTCCGGAGCAACACCGGCGGAAGTTCCCATGAAAGATATTAGAAATTTATTGAAAGAACATGGTGCAATTATTCCATCATGAAGATTGATATTTCTTCTTGTAAATGATTTTTTTTTGCGGGCTATAAATCATAAAATATTTGAAAGTATTAAGCACAATCTGTAGGTCTTAATGTAATGTGCCCTGAAGTCAATACGGCTTTTACACCACTTAGCTACATGTTACCTATGTGCAATGCTCTGATCGAAAGGCAATATTACATATCCTCAGGGAGTTTAAATTTAAACCACCAACAATTCTGTCCAAGAATGAATCGGTTAAGAGCATTATTCCTTTTTCATAAAAGCTTCATCATCCCGTCTGTAATTTTGACAATATTTTTGGGTTTGTATTCATGGTTTATAAATGATGAATTCGCAATTCAATCATTTGGTTTCGGATATATGGTTACTCCGTTATTTATGCAATTCTTCAAGTTTGAATTCAGGAACAAAGGTTTATATTATTTTTATTTCAACCTTGGTATAAGCCGAATAGATCTGTGGCTTTCTAATATCGTATTTAGCCTGACAGGTGGAATAGTCGTTTCTATAATCACATGGATAATTTATATGTTGATAGCGTCATAAAGAGTTTTGGTCCGGTAACGGTTCTAACTGATATTTTCTTATCATGTAAGCCAGGTGAGGTGGTGGGATTAATAGGAAGAAATGGATCTGGCAAATCAACCCTGATGAAAATAATTTTTGGATCGCTTAATGCTCAACAGAAGTTCGTTAGGATTAATGGAGTACACATTTCTTCAATGAAACAATCCATAAAAAGCATTAAATATCTTCCACAGGGCCATTATCTACCCGAGAACATGAGGATAGAAAAAGTAATAAATTTTTATGAGAAAATAATTGATCTTGAGAAATTTAAAAGTAATCCAGTGGTTTCTCCGCTGATTCAAACCAATCCTATAAGGCTATCAGCGGGTGAAAGAAGAATAGTAGAAATCTTAATCATTTTGCATGCGAAATCACAGTATATCTTATTAGATGAACCTTTTAATGGTGTTGCACCAATCTTTAAAGAGGAGATTAAATCGGTTATCAGGAATGTCTCGAAAAACAAAGGAATTATTGTAACTGATCATGATCATAGAAATGTTATTGATATTTCGGATCGACTGATACTTCTTTATAATGGAAGCCTGAAGAGAATTGAAGATAAAGATGAACTTGCTTACTATGGATACTTTCCAAAATAAGTCAGGCAACCTTGTCCATTGCAAAACTTGATCGAAGACCAAAACCTTGAAAAGTTTTTGTAGCTAATATGCGAAATATCTAATCCAATATGTCGCATCTGTTGCAATGGAAATAGGGAGAATTTTAATTTATTGCGCTATAAGCGAACTGGATTTCATTCATATACAATAAGCCTCGCAGTCTTAATTCCTTTATCCGATTGGACCGCTACTAAATAGATTCCTGGCTGAACATCGTTAAGTATGTAATGAAATTCATTGTTCCCATTAGTTATGTTTACCTTGGCCTCTAGCTTTTTCACAATACTGCCTTTGATGTCCACCAAATGAATATTTCCGGTTACTTTATCTGCAGCATTAAATGATACGGTAATCCTTTCTCTAGCGGGATTCGGATATATTAGGAAATCATCCAATTGAAGAGTCGACCTACATTCTTCGAAGTAGGTACAGGACGAAGTTTCAAGGTTTCCAATCAAACTGTAAAAGTCTTGTCTCAGGTTTTTACTTATCCTGTCCGGAAGTCGGTCAAAAAATTCTTCTGTGGGCGTAAACCAAAAGATTTTTGTTTCTGAATATTCACTGAAATACTTATCAAAGGGGACTCTAACAGGAATAAGATATTGAGATTCGCTGCCTGAAAGATATTCGTTCCTTGCTAATGAACGGAAATTTACCAATTCATTGCCCAATTCATCAGTAACCATTACGAACTGGAATCCCTGAAAAGGACTTTTCATCAATTCATCATATTCCAACCCATTATGTTCCTTCTTGAAATCTTTATTTTTTTCATTTACAATTTGAATTCCTCCACGGAGTCCCGAAAAATTTAAGAAATGACTTATACCATCATTTAACATTTTTAAAACCATACCTGGAAGATTAAACTGTATCTGAATCCATTCGTTATTATATACAGAAGTCTGAGTAGCTAGTGAGTCTCTAATAAATTGAAAGCCAATGTTCTCAAGTTCAATATTACTTAGATCAAGTATTTCCACATCCATGTCTATTTGTTTTCTTCCCTGCTCAAAATACCTTACTAAGTCAATATCAGGATATAGACTTTTTGTAAAAAATATTCTTTGATAAATCTTTTGCAAGTATCTGTATCTATCTGGCAAAAGTGTCCATAACGAGTCACTTTGGGTAAACCAAAATATCACATCTGAATGTTTAACTGGAATTAAATGATCATCAGTAATTAATGATGATTGAATGTAGTACCCCGTTGTACTCATAGTTTTAGGGTAACCAAGAGTATCGGTTAACATTTTCGGTAAATAGTCTACAATTAAAGTTGTATCATATTCAATACATTGGACAGAATCTCTTCCTGAATTATTTTTGGTTTTACTCCAGGTAGTTTTTCCTCCTAAACCGGCTCCACGCCCCCAGGGTGTCTGGTAGGAATAGTATAAAAGCTTGTCATTTTCTTTTTTTCTGAACAATCCAATTCTTTGCTTTTCTTCACGACTAAGATTCAGGATAAAGTCAGTACCATCAATCACTTTATCAGGTGGGTATAATATACTTGAAATCCAACTCTCGATATCATAATTAGGGTTTGCTGAGAAAGTCAGCAAACCAATTTATAATATTTAAATTTCTG
>CAYOSB010000220.1:0-6942 GCA_964406495.1 uncultured Bacteroidaceae bacterium
CAAGGTACGTTCGGGACTTACACCCTATAGTTATCGCCCATGCCGGGCAAACTGACAAAACCCCTTGATGCTTTGCATCCAGGGGTTTCTCATTATAAGTGGGGTGGAAGACCGGACTTGAACCGGCGACCTCTGGAACCACAATCCAGCGCTCTAACCAAACTGAGCTACATCCACCATTTAAAGGACTGCAAATTTATAGAAAAAAAACAACTCCTGAAATATATACATTCAAAATCTACAAGGAAATTCTTTCTTCCAGATCAAGCAGGTACCAATCAATAATCATTTTATTGTACTTACTGCCGTATGCTGCAGGCCGACCTCCCCTGCGCAACAAATCCTTTCTGAGCTGTGCAGTGATCTCACGGTAACAGAGCACATCCGCTCTTTTGGGAAGCAGTGTGAGCAACATCCGGGGCAAATGTTGCTTGATACGTGCACGAAATCTCGCCCGGGCATAAGCCTGGACCGTAGTATGCAGTTCTTTTTCAAAATACACCCTGGATGGAACAAAATATTCACTGATAAGGAGATCATCATATAACGATTTATCGTGTTTTACTGCCACTGGCAGGTCCCTGAAAAAATTCACCAGTTCACGATCGAAATATGGCAGCCTGAAGGCATATCCGAAAAAAGTATAGATACGTACGGAGTTGACATTAAATTTGGCAAACTTCTCCTTCAGATCCCAGTCTTCATGGACCGAATAGGACCTGGACGCTTCGCTGCCTTTCTGCACCAGCTGTTCCCGGATCCGGTCCTTCAGGATTCTCCTTTCAGACTTACGGTACCTGTCAAATTCATATTTCACTTCCAGGATCCGGCGTGCAAGCGCGCTGACTGATTCCTCATGAACCGGAAGATCATGCTTGGCGAACTGGCTCCCTCCCAAAAAATCACCGGAATGTCCTGGAATGAAAACAGCATCCTGCGGAATTATTTTATGATCACGCAAATATTTCACAGCAAAATACTCCTGGAGATAGAACATGGAGGTAAGGCCGGATGATCGCCGATAGTAAGCTTTAAATTCGTTGTCGTGGAGATAATCATCGATCAATTGCTGATCATATTCCACGTAATACCAGGGGAATCCCAATTCCCCGGCCACGCGCTCCGAAATGGCAGCTTCTGCATTCCCCTTTCGTCCATAAGTAAAACAAACTACATTCCTGTAGCCAGCTCTCTTGAGCATTACGGCAATAAGTCGACTGTCAAATCCACCACTCAGGGGGACCACTGCTGTTTTCCCCTTAAGGCTGCTGATCATCCGGGAGAAAGTACGTTCCATGGTTTCCTTTGCCTCATTTTTCAATCGGGCAGTTGCGCTTCCCCTGCCTGATGAAGTTCTGTATGTGTGATGGAAATGCCGATTGACTTGTTTTCCCAGTGATATCACCTCTCCGGCCTGCACCTGGAAAATATCTCTCACCAGCGTTTCTTTGCCGGTCACATATCCGGATCCCCTGAATTCCATTTGCGCCAGTGGGTTGATCTTGAAATCTCCGGGTTGCTGAAGCAATCGCTCTGCATTTTCGGATACTATCCAACCAGTCTCCGATTTGCAATAAAACAGGGGCAGGGACCTGATAAGGTCGGTCGCCAGCCAGCATTCCCCGGACAGGTTCCTTATGACTGAAAAAATTCCATTGGCATGTGCAAGCAATGCCTCGAAGTCAGAAAAGGTATCTGCAGCTCCAAAATATCCGCACATCGCGTCACCGCTGTAATACTTACCTGAACTGTCGAAAAAACTTCCACGTACCCTGCACTGGTCATCTCCAAACCAGGGAAAAGCCGAATGCTCCTCGAGCAGGAAGGTTATTTTTGCCTTGTTATACATATATTATATTCAGTTCAATGTAATCCAGGTTACCAGTCACCAGGTCCCCCAATCCCCCCTGTCCCCGTATCAGGTCTTCCCGATATCCGCTTTCCTTGCCAGACCCAGGTACCAGTAAAGATTGTACGTCACAACTAAAAAGCTAAATCCACTGAAAAGAACCAGGGCAAGATACACATCGCTGGCGATAACACCGATCACCAGGGCGATAATCCGCATCATGAATTTAACCACCTCAATCAACATGGCTTTTCTTTGTTGCGAAAGCATATCGGCAACGAAAGAAAGCGGTGCAGAAAGAAAGACCATGAACAGCCACGGAGTGAAGATCCGCATGTATACACCCGACTCATGCCATTCATCGCCGAAGATAAAGGTAACCAGCCATGGAGCACAGCAGATAACGATCAAAAACGGGATCGCTGAGATGCCGGCCATGCGAATCACAAATTTTTTTATATCTGCAAACACCAATTGTCCATTGTTGTGCCGTTGAATGGTTCGCTGAGAAAAAACCTTTGTAAATGAGGTTGACAGCAGGTTCATGGGCCGGTTGATCAGCATAAATCCCAAACCGAAAAATCCGACTATTTCGGCACTGAAATAGGAGCTGAACACAAAGACAGGTAGAGATGATGAGAAATTATTAATCAGATTGTGCATCATGCTGAAGCGCGGAAAGAAACGGTATTCACGCGCCATTAACCCCAGGTCTTTCAGGGTTACAGAACGAAATACCGAAAGCCCGTCTTTAACGATCCGCCAACCGTAAACCACTGCCCCTGCAAACTGTCCTGCAATGGCTCCCGTTATCAGACCCCCACCATGGGCCATCACGTTGCTTGCTGACAACTTGACAGCAGAGTTGATCACCGACTGGCTGAGATTGGACCCTGCGATGGATTTGTAAGCACTCTTGCGGTTCATCCAGAAGCTAAAGGACTGGAACACACCAACGAAAAATGTTGAGATTGGAATGAAATAAAGCCATTTGTGGATATGTTCGTTGCCCAGCCATCCGGGAATCGCCTCCCTGAAAACAAAAATCAGTACCAGCAACACTATGCTAAATCCCAAAGATAAAAGTATACTGAGTAATGTGAGACCCGCTCCATCGCTATCCCGCCTGGGAATCATGACTGCCAGTTCATATTTACCGGTGGAGATAATGGCAGCAATGGTGACAATACTTAAATACAATGCGAACAAACCATGCTCCTCAGGTGTATAAATCCTTGTAAGTACGGGGTAAATCGCCAGTGATATAGCCTGTGCAATCCCGGTAGCTGATACCAGTGTAAATACATTTTTCAGGAATTCACTTTTTGTAAACCGGTTCAGAAGGGATTTCATCAGGTGTTCTTGGTTAACACAAAGAAACAAAATGTTTACCTGTTTGCAAAAAGGCTGGGGTTTGAGGACGGATTGTCATGCATGCAGCATTGGCACACAATTTGACCCATTGGCACAAGAATAAGGATAAAATCAAATAACACAAATAATAACCATGAGATTAACAAGATCATCCAATCCCGTCATGACGGGGAGCGTTTTTGACAGGGCTGTTTCGTCGGCCGGTAGCGGGGTAATGACGATCAATGGAACGATTAATAAAATTGGCATCCTGATGCTACTTGTCCTGGCATCGGCCTCCTATACCTGGTCGATGGTAACAGGTGAAAATCCTGCAGGTGCACAGACCTATGTAATGATCGGTGCCATCGGCGGCCTGGTAATGGCGCTTGTTACAGTCTTCCGTCCGCAAAGCGCTGGAGTAACCGCACCGATTTACGCATTGCTTGAAGGACTGTTCCTTGGAGGGATCAGTGCGATGTTCAACCAGCAATCTAATGGAATTGTATTCCAGGCGGTATTGCTCACTATTGGCGTGCTTTTTACCATGCTATTCCTCTACAGGTCGGGGCGTATCCGCGCAACACCCAGGCTGCGCAGGGGGGTAATCATGGCCACCGGAGCGGTCTTTTTCTCCTACCTGGTCAGCTGGATCCTCAGCATGTTTGGACTGGGGTTTGGGTTCATGCATTCCAGCGGACCCCTGGGGATTCTGATCAACCTGGTGATCATTGGTGTTGCCGCATTCAACCTGATCCTGGACTTCGATTTTATAGAAAAGGGAGCGCAGGCTTCTGCACCAAAATACTTTGAATGGTACGGTGCCTTTGGATTATTGGTAACACTCATCTGGCTTTACATTGAGATACTGCGGTTGCTGTCCAGGTTTGCCGGAAGAGAATAGAGCGGTTTCCACCTGTTGATGCGGGTTAATCCGGACCGTGTGTTTCTTGAAAAAGAATAAAAGGGTGTCAAAAAGTTTCTGAGGAGCTGCCCGAAAGACATTTGACAACATATTCAGATTTCTACATATTTTAAAAATGGTGTGTATATTTACGCACCATTTTTTTTATTTGAATGTACCACTTAAGCACAAAACATGTCGGCGCTGGAAGATTATTTTCAAAAATTCAGGGAAAATATCGTCGGATTCAATAAGGAGTTCGACACTCCCTATGGCAGGAAAAAGATACATTATGCCGATTGGATCGCAAGTGGAAGGTTGTATGAGCCCATCGAGCAAAAGATGAAGGACCAGTTCGGTCCTTACGTGGCAAATACCCATTCTGAATCTACTACCACCGGCACCCTGATGACCAAGGCCTATCATTATTCGCACCAGTTCATTAAACAACATGTGAATGCCGGACCCAATGATGTGATCATCACGGCAGGATTCGGAATGACGGCCGTGATCAATAAGCTTATGCGCATTTTAAGCCTGAAAGGCTGCGGCGGTACGGACCGGGACTGTGTGAAAGAGATGGACAAGCCGGTTGTTTTCGTAACCCACATGGAGCATCACTCCAACCATACATCCTGGTTTGAGACCATTGCTGAAGTGGTTCAGCTGGAGCCTGACAAGGACCTGCTGGTGGACCTGGACGATCTTCAGAAAAAACTGGAACAGTACAAGGACCGGACCTTCAAGATTGGTTCATTTACTGCCTGTTCCAATGTAACCGGAATACAAACTCCCATCCACGAAATGGCAAGGCTCATGCATGAATATGGTGGGCTGGTTTTCGTTGATTATGCGGCAGGAGCTCCCTATTTGGATATTGACATGCACCCGGACGATCCGCTTGAAAAACTTGATGCGGTATTCTTTTCTCCCCATAAATTCCTTGGCGGCCCCGGCGCATCCGGCGTGCTGATCTTCGACAAAGCCATGTATAAGCTGGAAGTCCCGGATAATCCCGGAGGAGGAACTGTTGACTGGACCAATCCCTGGGGGAAATATAAATACGTGGATGATATAGAGGTCCGTGAAGACGGGGGAACACCAGGTTTTCTTCAATCCATCAAGGCTGCACTTGCCATAGAACTTAAAGAGCAGATGGGTGTGAAAAATATCCTGGAAAGAGAAGAAGAGTTGCTGAAGATCGCGTTCGAAGGGCTGGATGCCATTCCCGGAGTGGAAATCCTGGCAGACAATATTCGTGACCGTCTCGGGGTGATCTCTTTCTACCATCCCGAAATTCATTTTAACCTGGTTGTAAAAATTCTGAATGACCGGTATGGGATCCAGACCCGCGGTGGCTGTGCATGTGCCGGCACCTATGGTCATTACCTGCTCGCCGTGAGCTACGACCGCAGCCAGGAGATCACCGACAAGATCAATCATGGCGATCTTTCTGAAAAGCCCGGGTGGGTGCGCTGGTCGCTCCACCCCACCATGAAAGATGAAGAGGTGCATTATTTTATAGATGCTGTTCGGGAACTCATTGAAAATATTGAATTTTATCAGCAGGAATATGTGTATGTTCCAAAAAGAAATGAGTACATTCATCATTCAGAAGTTGACTCGAACCGTGATATGGTGACGCTGGACACCTGGTTTAGCCTTGAATGAGGAAAAAACTATGAAACTACAACCTGTTACCAACAAACATACTGCCCGGGAATTCCTTGATATGCCAAGGAAACTCTATAAAGATGACCCCAATTATGTATTACCGTTTGACAAAGACATCAGGGCGGCATTCGATCCTGCGAAAAACGTGCATTTTAAAAACGGAGATGCTGCCAGGTGGATCGTGCTGAATGACGATAACAAAGTGATCGGCAGGATCGCCGCTTTCTATCAAAAGGACAAGGCTCAGGCAGATTACGTGAATACCGGGGGATGTGGGTTCTTTGAATGCATCAATAACCAGGAGGCTGCCAATATGCTGTTCGATGCTGCAGCAGAATGGCTGAAGGACAAAGGTTTTGAGGCCATGACCGGACCGGTCAACTTTGGTGAAAATGAATCCAACTGGGGCTGCCTGGTGCAGGGATTTGAACCCCAGGGCCATGGTATGGCATACAACCTGCCCTATTACAAGGAGTTATTCGAAAACTATGGCTTCAACCTCTATTACAGGCAGTTCAGTTTTCACATCGACATTGAAAAGCCTTTTCCGGAGCGCTTCTGGAAAATTGCTGAATGGATCAATAACCGTCCCAATTACAGTTTTAGACACTTCGATTACAAACATGCGGATAAGTTTGTAAACGATACCGTGAAGGTCTATAACGAAGCATGGCCGCTGCTCAAGGACGATTTCACTCCCATGGATCCCAAATCGATCTACGAGCTTATGCAGAAGGCCAAACCGATCCTGGATCCCGAACTCTGCTGGTTTGCTTACTACAAAGACGAACCCATCGCTTTTTTCTTTTTCTTCCCCGATGCCAACCAGATCCTCAGGCACATGAATGGAAAAATGCACCTCTGGAACAAATTAAAATTTCTTTACCTGAAGAAGAGGAAAACCATGACACGCATGCGGGGGAGTGCGGCAGGTGTATCTCCAAAATACCAGAACTCCGGGGTTGAATCGGGAATTATTTACCAGCTGAAGAAGGTGGTCGACCGCAATCCACAATATAAGCAGGCAGAATTATCCTGGGTGGGCGATTTTAATCCCAAAATGATCAAACTGTACAAAGCAACGGGTGCCTACCATGCAAAAACACATTACACCTACCGGTATATGATCAACAAAGACCTGCCATTCAAACGGTTCATGCCG
>CAYOSB010000221.1:0-6913 GCA_964406495.1 uncultured Bacteroidaceae bacterium
GGAGAAAAGGGAGGAGGTCACTACTCCGCATCCTGATCCATGGGTGATCGCAGGATACCCGGTAAAATTCAGGCGCGAAAGTATCAGGTTGCGCATGAAGAGCAGTGATTATTTTTTGAGCCGGGGAACAGAGGAGGGTGATCACCTGGATTTCGGGAACGTGATGCACGAGCTTTTTGGGCGCATCAGGACGATCGATGATGTGGATGATGCGGTTAAATTTTATACACGGGAAGGATTGCTGACCGATAAAGATGCTGAGAAACTGCGCAGGCTCGTAGTTGAGAAATTGCAATCCCCGGGTGTCCGGGCGTGGTTCGTTCCGGGTGCAAAGATCTTTAATGAGCGTGATATCATTTCAGGGGGTGAGACCTACAGACCGGATCGCGTGATCCTTATCGGCGGCCGGGTGTACGTTATTGATTATAAGTTCGGAAACACGGAACTGGCAAAATATGACCGGCAGGTGCATCGCTATGTCAGGCTGCTCAGCGAAATGGGACATGAAAACGTCGAGGGATACATCTGGTACGTTATGCTGGATAATATTGTTAAAGTAGTCTGATATGGAGTATTTATGGGGAACCAACAGGCGATTCAATGCCTATTCTGATTACTTCAGGAAAATTTTTGGCGAACGTGTGCAGAAGCTGTCGGTCAATGCCGGGTTCACCTGCCCGAACCGCGACGGTACAGTGGGCAGGGGAGGATGTACTTTTTGCGACAACCGTGCGTTTAATCCCTCATACAACGTGGCGTGCAAACCTGTTCGTCAGCAACTTGATGAAGGAATCGTTTTTCATAGAAACCGTTACAGGAAGGTCCGAAAATACCTGGCCTATTTCCAGGCATATTCAAACACTTACGCTCCCCTGGAGGAACTGAAGGTCATTTACCAGCCTGCCATGGAGCATCCCGATGTAGTCGGTATTGTGATCGGCACCCGGCCGGATTGTGTCGACCAGGGGAAGCTGGATTACTTTGAGCAGCTCGCAAAAGACCAGTACCTTGTCATCGAGTACGGGATCGAATCGATCCATAATAAAACACTGGCAGCCATCAACCGGGGCCACACATTTGAGTCAACGCGTCAAGCCATCATTGAAACTGCAGCGCGGGGCATCAGAACGGGTGGACATATGATCATCGGTTTACCGGGAGAAACCAGGGAGCAATGGATCCGTAGTGCAGAAGTTTTATCAGCACTCCCGCTGCACAGCATCAAATTTCACCAATTGCAGATTATTAAAGGAACCGTCATGGAGCGGGAATACCAGGCGAATCCGGAAAGATTTCATTTCTTTGAGATGGAAGCGTACCTGCAGCTGATGACTGACATCATTGAAAGGCTGAATCCCTCCATCGTGGTGGAGCGCATCGCTGGTGAAGTGAATCCTGGTACAGCGGCCCGCAAGGGGTGGGGCCTCAGGTACGACCGCATCCTGGCAAGGTTCGAGGAGATCATGGCGGAGCGGAATACATGGCAGGGCAGGTTATATGTCGAACAGGGAGCTAACTAGGTGTTTTCAGGCTGCGCTACGCAGGATATTGCCAAAGGCCTGAAAACCATGAAAAAAATAATGACATAGATGTATTTAGAAGCATTGGCAACATACGTAGTGAAACATGTGGAGACAGATCCCTCTGATCTTTGCTTTGTATTTCCTAACCGCAGGTCAGGATTGTTTTTCAGGCGATTCCTGGTAAAGCATTCAGACAGGACAACATGGGCGCCACGCATTCTTACCATCAATGAGCTGATGATAGAGTTGGGAGGACTGGAGATTGCTGATCCGCTGGATATTCTTTTCGACCTGTATGACAATTACAAGAAGGCAATACCCCAGCCGGAACCGTTCGATAGTTTCTATCCCTGGGGTGAAATGATGATTTCAGATTTTGATACCCTGGATAAATACCTCGTGGATCCGAACTCCGTCTTCAGGAATATTAAGGAACTCAGAGAGATTGATGAAAGTTTTGGGGGACTGGAAGAAGCCCAGGTGGAATTTGTCAGGAAATTCTGGAAGAGTTTTCACCAGGGAGATGCAACCCGTGAAAAAGAGATATTCCTTTCCACATGGAAACTGCTGCCGAAACTTTACCATGCGCTGGTAAATACCTTGCAGGCACGCGGTGAAGGGTATGAAGGCATGATCTACAGGAAGGTGGCAGAATCGGATGTATTTGCACTGCACAATCAACTGTCTCATGCGCACTATTATTTTATTGGATTTAATGCCCTCAGTACCAGTGAAAAACAATTGTTCAGAAAAATGAAGAACAGGAAAGTGGCTTCCTTTTTCTGGGATTTTGATGAATATTACCTGGAAAATGAGGCCATGGAAGCAGGGCGTTTCCTTCGGGAAAACATCCGTGAGTTTCCGCCACCTGCAGACCTGGGGATATTCAGAAACCTGGAAGCTGAACAGGAGATCAGAATCTTTGACCTGCCCTCTGACGTGCTCCAGGCAAAAACGGTACACCAACTTCTTCAGGAAAGGACCTCACCGATTGAAGAGGCCAACGATACCGCGATCATTGCCTGCGATGAGAACCTGCTCATGCCTGTCCTGGTATCGCTCCCTGAACAGGTCGACCTGGTCAATATTACCATGGGATATCCGTTTTCCAATACTCCGCTGAACAGTTTCATAGAAGGGATCCTCCGCCTGTACAGGAATGCCCGGGCTTCAGGAAATAACCGGACCAGGTATTACAACAGGGATGTCCTGTCCGTATTGAACCACCAGTATTATAAGTTAATCAGCAAAACTGACCCGACCGCGCTGGTTGATCAGATCATTGGGGAAAACCGGGTGTACGTTGAGCCTGCTTTTTTTCAGGACGATTTTTCCAGGACGATTTTTCGTCCCGTAACCACGGCGTACGAATTACGCAATGTCATGAACGAGTTATTGATGTTCATACTTCAACGGTTACAGGAAGCGGAAACCCATCATTACCTTGAGCTGGAGAAAGAATACGTCCTGGTGATGCTCAGCAGGATCAACAAGCTGAAAAGGATCACGGGGGATCGGTCAGATGTGGAGTTAATCACCTTTATACGGCTGTTCAGGAGGGTCATGGCCAGTCAGCGCATCCCATTTACCGGGGAGCCACTTGCAGGCATGCAGGTAATGGGAATCCTGGAAACCCGGCTGCTGGATTTTGACAATATCATTATGCTCTCTGTGAACGAAGACATCATGCCGGAATCATCTGCCGGTAATTCTTTCATTCCCTATTCCCTGCGGTATGCCTATGGTTTGCCCGTGCGTGAAGATATGGATGCCATTTATGCCTATTATTTCTACAGGATCATACAGCGGGCAAAAAAAGTGGATCTGCTGTTTAAAAGTGCATCGGAAGGGGTGCGATCTGGAGAAATGAGCCGGTACCTGTACCAGGTGAAATACGATTTTAATGCCCGGATAATCCGTCCCGTGCTGCCAGTAAGCTCCGCAGAAAAAGTAGCAGTGCGTATTGAAAAGACCCCTGTGGTGATGGAGCAGCTCAGGAAATACCTGGTGGGCGATCCATCCGGGAAATATCTCTCACCATCGGCATTGAATACCTATATCGAGTGTTCATTGAAATTTTATTTCAGGAAAGTGACCCGGGTGCAGGAGCAGGAAGAGTTACTGGAGGAACTGGATCCCATCGGGTTTGGAAATATTTTGCACCACACCATACATGAATTGTATCAATCCATTGCAGGTGAGCACACCAGGATCTCATCAGCGGATCTGAAACAATTAATAAAGAGCCCTTCACTGGATACAATCCTCGAACGCAATTTTGCCCGGGAATATTTTAATTCAGGAGGAAACCGGCAGATCGAGGGAAGAAACCTGGTCATCATCGCCATCCTGAAAAAATACCTGGTCAGGATCATCGAGACGGACATGGCGATCGCACCCCTGGAACTTATTGACCTTGAAAAAGAATATGAAATGGTGATGAAGATTCCAGTTGGAGCGGGCACAGACCAGGTGAAAATTGGAGGGATGATCGACAGGGTCGACCGTCCGGCAGGGGGAACGGTCCGGATCATTGACTACAAGACAGGGAATGCAGAACTGAATTTCACCTCCATAGCATCACTATTTGATCCTGAACGCAACATGCGGAATAAACAGGCTTTCCAGGCCATGGTATATGCCTCGCTTTACCTCGATCAACATCCTGGTCATGCGGTGATGCCGGGACTGTATGTTGTTAAAAAATTATTTGAGGACCGGTATACACCTGAATTCAGGATCGGTACCACAAGGAAGAAGACTTCATTACTGGATTTTAATGACTATCATGAGGAGTTCCTGGAATACCTGGCCCGGCTGCTGAGTGAAATCTATGACCCGGAGGTTCCTTTTGAACAAACCAGTGTCACCGACCGGTGCAAGCATTGCGATTTCAGGGAAATATGCAGCCGGTAACTGATCGAAGCACATCGTGTTATTACAGGAAAATCCATGCCAGGGTGCTCATCAGGTGACCTGCCTGGTCCATATTATGTTCACTCCTCTTCAAACAGGTCCGGCCTTATTTTTCTTGTCTTTTCAAGGGCCTGTTCATGCTTCCAGGCCTCGATCTTTGCAGCATGACCCGAAAGCAGGATCTCGGGAACCTTCCAGCCTTTATATTCGGCCGGACGCGTATATACCGGGGGCGAGAGCAGGCTGTCCTGGAAGGAATCTGAAAGGGCTGAAGTGCCATCTGAGATCGCACCGGGAAGAATCCTTACGATGCTGTCGGTAATCACTGCTGCCGCCAGCTCCCCTCCGGAAAGCACATAATCCCCTATGGACCATTCCATGGTGATAAGATGATCACGCACCCGCTGGTCTACACCTTTATAATGACCGCACAGGATGATGAGGTTCTGCAGGTTACTGAGTTTGTTGGCTGCAGCCTGGTTATAGACCGGGGCATCTGGCGTCGTGAAAATGATCTCGTCATAATCCCGCTGCGAAGTCAGGTGATGCAGGGCCTGCTCAATGGGTTGGACCGACATAACCATGCCGGCTTCACCACCAAAGGGATAATCATCTACCCGCCTGTGCCTGTCTTCTGTAAAATCCCGCAAGTGATGGATATGTATTTCTACCAGCCCCTTGTCCCGTGCACGCTTTACTATGGAATGGTCAAAAGGTCCTGAAAGTAATTCCGGCAGTACAGTAATAATGTCAATCCGCATCATTGTGTAAAAATAGTGATTTCTGACGATCCGCAGCAGATGTCATTCCGGACAACTGTCATGAAGCAGTTTTTTAATCAATATGAATTGGTTATATTGATAAATTCTGTAACTTGTAAACAAAGATCTAAAGATAATCCTCTGGTTCTATGGAATATTCTGATAAAAATGAACATCTGAATGATGATCCATTAGAAAATACGAACAACACTGACGACGCGCCGATCGGTTCAGAAAATGGACATTCCGCGGCAAATCCCCCTGAAGAAGATAAGGTAGTTCCCGGTATGTCAGGAGATGATACTGCTTCCAATGAGAATGCGGCAGATACTCCTGAAACCAATGACGATACGGCAGACGGAAAAGTTATCCCGGATGCTGCAAAAGATGCCACCGCTGGTGATGATGCGACAGCCGATGCTGCTGCAAAAGAAGAACCAGAAGAAAAAATCAATTATGATTTACTCAGTAAACCTGATCTGATAAAATTACTGGAAGATCTCCTTAATAATAAGTCCTTCAACCAGCTCCGAAATACCGTGGATGAGATACATGAGGTATACCAAAGGAAAGTGGCGCAGGAATATGAAGAGAAAAAAGCGAAATTCATCGCCGGGGGTGGCCTTGAGCAGGATTTCAAGCCGGTAGATGATCCGGTAGATAAGCAGATGGAGGAGCTTTATGAGAAGTACAAATCGCTGAAATCAGATTTCAATAAACAGCTGGAAGAGGAGAAAGAGATCAACCTGAAAGCCAAGCAAGAGATACTGGAGGAATTCAGGCTGTTGATGGAAGGACAGGAGGGATTCGACAGTACTTTCAGAAAATTCAAGCAATTGCAGAAAAGGTGGTTTGATATCGGGATCGTGCCGAAGCAGAATGTGCGTGACCTTTGGAACTCCTACAACTTTTTCGTAGATAAGTTCAATGATTATGTCAGGATCAATAAGGAACTGCGTGTCCTGGACCTTAAGAAAAACCTGGATCTGAAAATGAAACTTTGCGAAAAGGCAGAGGAACTGGTGAATGAAAAGAATATTTCAAATGCGTTCAGAATATTGCAGAAATACCATGCCCAGTGGAGGGAAATTGGTCCTGTTCCCAGGGAGGACAAGGATGCCATTTGGGAGCGCTTCAAAGCGGCCACTTCCATAATCAATAAGGCCCATCAACAGTTCCAGTCCGAACTGAAGAATTCCCTGGTTGAAAACCTTGAGAAGAAAAAGGGACTGTGTGAAAAAGCAGAAGCAATTGTAGCTCTTGACCCGGATACACACAAAGAATGGGTCAGGAAAACCAATGAACTTCTGGCTATTCAGAAAGAATGGAAGACCATCGGTTATGCTCCGAAAAAAGACAACAATCAGATCTACGCCAGGTTCAGAAGGGCTTGTGACACATTTTTCGACAGGAAAGCTGGCTTTTACGCCAAATCGTTTGAGCATCAAAAAGAGAATTTGGAGAGAAAACAGGAGATTGTTGAACAGGCTGAAGCACTCAGTATAAGTAAAGAATGGAAGAGCACGACAGACAAGCTGATTGAACTGCAGAAACAATGGAAGGAGATAGGTCCTGTACCCCGCAAGGAATCAGATAAACTATGGAAACGATTCCGGTCGGCATGCGACAACTTCTTCAATGCAAAAGCTGATTTCTTTGGCGGAAAAAATGAATCTTACGAAGAAAACCTGAAGGAGAAGCAGGCATTGATTA
>CAYOSB010000222.1:0-6797 GCA_964406495.1 uncultured Bacteroidaceae bacterium
AACCTGGATTTCCACTGAAAATTACTTGTGATAACATTAATGGACGATATTGTGGCTTCCAGACCCCTGTTTTCGATCTCTCCCAGGTTGGATATTACATCCGTATACCCGGTAATATCCGGTAATGCCCGTGTCAGCAATAAATCATTTGTTAACATCAGGTAGGCATCCAGGGTAGCGGAGACACGGTTATTCAGAAGTCCGACATCCAAACCTGTATTATATGCAGTAGTGCGTTCCCATCTTAAATTTGTGTTTGGCAGATTGGTGGGATAAAGACCGATCACTGTTTCACCACCGATAATGTAGGTAGTTTGATCCAACCTGGACAGGGCATCGTACCTTCCTACGCTTCTATTCCCGTTTACACCCCAGGACAATCTTAATTTCAGGTTACTGATTGCATTTACGCCATCCATAAATGACTCATCTGAAATCCGCCATGCAAATGCCGCAGCGGGGAAATTCGCCCATGGATTGGATTGCCCGAAAGCTGAATATCCGTCACGGCGGAATGAGGCTGTAAACAAATACCTGTCAAACAGCGTGTAATTCAGCCTGGCCATCATTGCTGCACCGGATTCATACTGATCGTTTGAATTTACAACAGGAATGTTCCCCAGCTGAATTGCATTATATCCCAGTGCTTCAGATATAATAAAATCGCTGTTTTCCATGGTGCTGCTATATGATCTGTACTGTTCTGCATTATACAGTAAGGTCAGGTCAAACCTGGAGTGATCGCCAAAGGTCTTGTTCCATCGCAATATATTGTCTATCTGCCATTCTGTATATCTCCTGTCCTCCCGTTCGGCGTATCCGTTTTCCTGGTTACCCGACCGTGTGGTTGTCGGGTCATACTGATAGTCCTGGCTCCACTGGCCCCTGTTGGTAAAATTCAGTTCATATCTGAATCCGAAGGGCAGCTTCAGTTTTGCGAATAGGGTGGACATGATGCTTTGACTGCGGTCATAAGCATCGCGCAGTGTAGGTTCAAAGGGGTTTTGGGCCATGTTATCGTCGTGCGGGTACCATTTATACACCGTGGTACTGTCATAAACCTCACCCCAGGGACTTGCATTGATCGCCTCATCCCAATCCACCTCCGGGTCCCCGTTGTCATCAAATGCAACATGTGCATTTATTCCAACCTGCAGATAATCTGTTACATCAGCACTCAGGTTTACTCTTGACCTGATTTTCTCAAAGGTTTCATCCACAATGATTCCCTCATTGTTGACAGACCCAAGTGACCAATAATAGTTGAAACGTTTTGTTTTACCTGATAAGGCAAGGTTATAATCCTGCCTTAATCCATTTTGAAAAACCATGTCGTACCAATCGGTCGTTTTCCCTGCAAAGTAGTTATCAACTTCGACGTTTTGCAGTTGCAGACGACGGGTCCATACCTCGAGTTCATCGGTAGGAGCTCCCGGGTCATAATTTAACCATGTATCAAGGTCTACATCAGCAGGGAGTTCCCGTGGATCATGATAATAATAGGGATATTGTTCATTTATGGCTGAGTACTGAGAGATGAGGGCATCCCTTCGTGCGGTCAGATATTCTTCCGGACCGAAAGGTCTCATATGATCAACCAGGCTGGCCAGCCCGACTTTAGCGTCAAACTGGATTTGGGGCACTTCAGATTCACCTCTTTTGGTTGTAATGCTGATTACCCCGTTTGAGGCCCTGGCTCCATAAACAGCTGCTGCACTCCCGTCTTTAAGTACATCAAAAGATTCAATGTCATTTGGATTGATATCACTCAGTGTGCCGTTGAAAATTACACCATCAAGCACAATAAGCGGGTCATTACTTGCACTTAGGGAGGTGGGGCCCCTGATTTCAAATGTGCTTCCGGGACGTGCAGTAGTACTGAGATCGTAGTTCAGTCCGGCGACGGTACCGAGCAGGTATTCCGCCGGGTTCGTTGCCGGGCGGTTTTCAAATTCCGTACGCGAAATCTTGGAAATTGAACCCGTCAGGTCTTTTTTATTCACCGTACCGTACCCGATCACAACAACTTCATCAATCTCTTCATAAGAATACTGCATTGTAACATCGATCCGGGTCTGGTTCCCCACAACTATTTCTTTGTCTTCCATCCCCACAGCTGAGTATATGAGGGTGGATCCCACCGGGATGTTGTAAAGCGTATACGTTCCATCTGCAGCGGAGATGGAACCTTTGGTGGTTCCGCTGATCAGGATGGTTACCCCCGGAACCGGCTCACCGTCACTGTCGGTGACCACGCCGCTGATGGTCTGCAGCGTATCCTGGACAGCCTGGTTGCTGATGTTTTCGCCTAAAATGACGATGTAGTCATCCAGTATTTGAAACTTCGCGTTCTGGTCTGCAAGTACCCTGCCCAGTACGCTGGATACCTGTTCGTCGTGTGCCTGGATCGTGTAGAGTTTTTGATGATTGATCTGGTCATTCCTGTACACAAACCCAAGATTGGTTTTCGCCTCTAATTCTCTGAAAATGTCAGTTGCACTGGCATTCTCAAGATTGAGGCTGACTTTATAATCCTGTCCTGCCAGGGAACCAGCTATGGCCGTGTTTATGGCCAGGATCATCATCAATAGGCTCAGTTTCATAATCTGAATTAGTTTTTTGGCAAAAAGGCATTGCCTGAATGAGAAAGAACTGTTATTTTCCATAACTTTGAAGTATTAGTTGGATTAGAATTGTTAGCAAGCGGTTTTAATCTAAAAAAAGCACACTGTTACCAGCAGTGTGCTTTCTCTCTTCCCTAATATATATTAACTAAACTACTACCATCACTTTTTATTTTTATTTCATATTCAAAATCTGAAGTTAGTTTCAATATGTGCATAAGATTACCAATGGATGATTTTCTCTTGAGTACCCCGGTAAATAGCTGATCTTTTACCGATTCGTTTTTTATGTTGAATTCAACATCATACCATTCCTCGAATTCCTTGACTATTTCTGATAACGGTGCCTGTTCGAATAAGAACTTGCCTTCTTTCCAATCAATGTCGGCAATGTAGTCAGCGGCTCTGAACGTCAATGCACCTGTTTCAAGATCCACCTCGATTTCCTCACCTGACTCGAGACTGTTCAGTAAATGATTGTCAGATGTTTCAAGATGTGCAATTCCATCGAAAACAGAAATAATCAGTTTATTGTCATCAGGGTAGGCCTTAATGTTGAACGAAGTACCAATATCTCTCAGCTGAAAATCTCCCAGTTTTACGATAAATTCCCTTTCGGGATTATGTTCCACTTCAAAATACCCTTCACCGTTCAGGTCAACGATGACCTGCTTTTCTCCCTTTTTTGTTACTGCTGCAGATGATGAAGTGTTCAGCCACATCTCTGCTCCTTCATTGATTTTGGACGAAGATACACTGCCTCTTTCACTTTTTAATGTGTATGATTCGGTCCTGTTCATGCTGGTATGGATTGAACTGGCAGTATAAATCATTAATAGCACGATAGCTGCTGCCTGTCCGATCATGATCAGTTTTTTTGTTTTTGTTGGCCTGGACCTTGCACCGGACCAAAACTTTTTAAACATCCTCTCTTTTTTTGATTCGGAGGTTTTCGTATATAATATCCTGCTGATCGCATACAGGAAAAAGGTCGCTTTAAATTCAGACTCCTCTGCCGGGTCTTGCTGTAATTCTCTGTAGAACGCTTCTCTCTCTGCTTCAGAGGACTTGTTCAAAAGGGTATTTCTTATCTTCTCTTTCATTCTGCTGTACTTAGTATAATAAACAATTTGCCCGGTCCCAAACCCTATGAAAATAGACAACTTTTTTTTAGTGTAATCTTGATGGCCTCAGTAAAGGCCTTATTATAAAATGAATATGGATCGTTTTTTTTTGGTAAAAAAACCAGCTGTTAGAATTTTATTTTATCCATGTAATGGAAAAACAGGATCAATGGATAATACTCATTTAATAGCTGTCTGAGGGTTTTTATTGCCCGGGACATTTTAGCTTCTACAGTCTTCACGCTGATGGTTTTCTTTTCAGCGATCTTTGCGTACGACATATCACTGAAACGGCTGAGTTTGAAAATTTCCCTGATGTCTTCAGGCAGTTTTTCTATGGCATCGTGCAAATCCTGCTTGATCTCCATAAGGTCTGTATAGCTTTCGGGCAGGCTGTTGATAGATTGTTGCAGAAATTTTATTTCAGCCAGGGACCTGTTGCGAATATATCGGTCTTCTACCTCCAGGCGTTTAAGATAATTCAGGCAATTATGCTTTGTCAGGGTATAGAGGTAATTATACGCATTTGTGTTTTCCTCCAGTTTATCCCTGTTTTTCCAGAGCTGAATAAAAGAATCCTGGACCAGGTCTTCAGCGATCTCGTTTACCTTTACATAGCTGAGGGCAAGGTAGAACAGGGTATCATACATTTTGAAAAACAGGGCCTCAAAATCATCCTGTTTTCCTTGTTTCAACCCGTAAAGGTCAAAAAATTCTTTCCTTATCCGCCTATCCATGTGTTCAGACTATCCTTATCAACTTGAAACGATTTACTTTGTTTGCACCCCAGGAAAATCTTTGCTAATGATAATTCATTTTTTATCAAATTACAAAAATATAAACAATGGATCTGGCAGTTCGCTATTATAATGGTTCAATTGCTGCCAACACCCATTCCGGAGTTACCGGGAGCCAGTACAACTGTGCCCTGGTTGCATCAAACACTGCATTGACAATTGCTCCCCCGAATACTTTCTGACCGATAAAGGTAAACTGGAATTCCCTGCCACCTCCGGCAGTCAGGATAGACATCAGGCGGGTCCGTCAGTGTAAACTATACTTCAGAATTTATTGAAGTACAACAATGTCGCAAATTTCCAATTCCAGGACATTCCCGGAATCTACTTTTGCATTGTTAATTGATGTTCAACTTAAAACAGAAACAGGATGACAAATTTAATTTCATGGGTCGAAATCCCTGCTGCAGATTTTGAAAGAGCCGTAAACTTTTATACTTCAGTGTTGCAAACAGACCTGCAGGTCATTGAAGGTGAACAGGAAAAAATGGCCTGTTTCCCGGGCGGAGAGGGAGCGATCTCTTATGCACCGGGTTTTCAACCTGGCAAGGACGGCGCGCTGGTAAGCTTCAATGCCGGTGATGACCTGGACGGTGCATTGGAGCGGGTGGAAGCGAACAAAGGCAAGGTTGTTCAGCCCAGGACAAAAATTAAGGCCGAAGGGCGCGGATATTTTGCTATCATCATGGACAGTGAGGGGAACAAACTGGGATTGTATGGTGATAAATAATCAGCGTTAGTGCATTGATGGCTTAGCTTCGGTTAAGCCATCAATTTAAATGATTATTTTTGCGCAATAAACCGAGCTTCCATGGGATATTCCATTGCAAGGCCATCGCCCCTTCTTTCCAGGTTCGTAAAGCACTACTGGACCCTTGAAAACTGTATTCCCGGTGGGCAGCAACATATCCAACGCATTGTTCCAAACGGGTTGATTGAACTGATTTTCTACCTTGGCGACAGGCCGGAGACCAAAGACACCCAAAGGTCTATCACTGCGAACGCGATCATCACGGGACATTTAAGCAATTATTATGACCTCCGGGTTACCGGGCACTTGTCTCTTTTTTCCATTCTTTTCAAACCCCAGGGATTAAGTATGTTTTTTGATATCCCGGTCAATGAACTGAATAACCAGAATGTACCGCTCAGATTCATTTTTAAGACCGATGCGGACGAACTGGAATCAGAATTGTTCGATGAGCAAACGTTTACAGGGCGGATCAAGATTGTTGAGCACTTTCTTTTCCGGTTGTTGAAAAAGAACGGCGATATATACAATTATGATAGGATCGAGCACACGATCAACCTCATCAATCGGTCCAGGGGCGCTGTCAGTATTGATTTTCTTGCATCGGAAGCGTGTTTTGGCCGGAAACAGTTTGAACGGGTGTTCTCGAAATATATTGGCACCTCGCCCAAGCAATTCTTAAGGACCATTCGACTGCAACATGCCATTCACTTGCGGTCGAAAGATGCAGCTGTGAATCTGACAGATCTTACCTATGGTGCCGGGTACTATGATCAGTCTCACATGATCAATGATTTTCAGAAGCTTACAGGATTAACACCGAAGCAATTCTTCGATGCGTCTGAGCCTTACTCAGACTATTTCTCCAACACGCCCAGTACATGAGTGCGCAGCTCATTTGTACTGATGGCTGCTGTAACATGACCTGCTTCTATCGTCTTCACATCATGACCGTTGTAACTTTTTCGCTGCACATGGTATTCAATAAACCTGTCGTAGCGGGCCAGGAGCGGATAGATGTTCCTGGTCTTCACTAATGAAAAGGAATCGTCGAAATTGAGCAGGTCCCTGATACGCGCTTCGTTCTCCAGGGCAAGCGATCCGACAAGCCTGCGGTAGGCGCTTTGAAGGAAAAGCTCTCCCAAAAAGCTGCCTGCCAGCATGGGGATATATGCTGAGGCGGTATTATACAGGCTTCGGTGGAGGTTTGTTACCCAGCCACCCAGGCTGATCCCGCAGGTAAATACTTCCTGGTCTGCTGACAGTACGCGAATGAGTTCTTCATTCAGCTTTACCGAAGCGGCGATCATGGTCATGAAGTTCTCTAACTCCGTGATCTTTACCTGGTATGCTTTTAAAGAAATATCGTGGAATGGTGCACGTACAACCACCAGGTTCAGGTTGAAAGTCTCTTTTGCGCTGACAAAAATGTTCCTGAATGTATTTTTTGCATTTTTACTGTAATCGAAAGGACGTTCATTGTTTCCATGGTGGTAAATGA
>CAYOSB010000223.1:0-6766 GCA_964406495.1 uncultured Bacteroidaceae bacterium
GTCCTATGCCAATCCGGTCCTGAACGCGTTGGTGAAAGCACCGTTCCTGGCGCCTTTTCTCATCGATTCAATGAATGTGCCCCTGCCGCTTACGGAAGATGCAGATGTACTTGGATTCTCCAATCCTTATGAAGTCATCAACAGTTCCGAGGTCACACTGAGTGCCTATAATTTCATTGGCACGATCAACTTCAATATGCAGATCACTGACCATTTGCAGGGAAATGTGAGGGGAAGTTCCGAGCGAAACAAGATCAATGATTACGTGTTCAATCCCAATTTAAACCAGGTGAAAACGAGGATCAGCAGCTTCTCTCGCCGGTCCTCTGAATTTAACCTCATCTATAACAATACATTCAGTGAAATACATAACCTTGGAGCTACAGCCGGGGTCCGTACATTTGCAGATGAGATCAACCAGGACATCGGTACCGGTGTGGGTACTCCGTCTGATGAGTTCAAGGACCTGGGCACCACCCTCGAAGACGGCAGGACAAAATCAGGATACCAGTACTTTCGCAATGACCTGACCGCTTTTGCAGGATTTTCGTATAATCTCCGGGAAGAGTTGTTCGCCGAATTCAGCCTTGCTGCCGATGCCTCGTCCAATGCAGGCAAAGAGACCACTCCCAGGATCATCGGGGTTCCCGTGGCATTTTCCCCGGCAGTGGGTCTGGGGTGGGATGTGTCTGACCGGTTGGAGCTGGATTATTCAAAGCCACTTAATTATTTAAAGCTCAGACTCAGTGGCGGACAGGTGGCCAACCTGGGATATAATCCCTATATATCCAGGAATTTCTACCTGCCCAAACAGTACTATACCGCTACGGGGTATATCAAACCGATCCTTGAGAACGAATCCCTGCAATGGGAACGTACCAATAAGATCAATTTAGGGGCAGATATGGCTTTCGCGAAACAGAAACTCTTTGTATCCCTCGATCTCTATTACCACAATACAATCGATCTGCTGAACAGTATCAATAGTGACGTGGTACTGGGAACAGAATATTGGAGCAACAGCGGACAACTGAACACGCTTGGTTCAGAATTGAGGGCCAACTACCGTGTCGTGGAACAAGGAGCGTTCAGATGGGAGACCAACCTGGTGATATCGCAGTATGTATCCATGATCAACCGCATGAAAAAGGAGCTGGTGTATGATTTCGGTGCTGGTCAGAAGATATTCAGCAACAGCACACCGGCAGGAGCTTTCTACGGCTACGAGGTAATAGGAGTTATTGCCTCTGATGCGGAGGCGGACCAGCTCAACCTGAGCCATGCCAATGGCAGCAAATTCAAAGCGGGGGATATCCGGTTCCGCGACCAGGATGATAACGGTGTGATCGACGATGCAGATAAAGTAAACATCGGCAATCCGGCACCTGACTTTTATGGCAGCTGGGTCAACCGGATCAGGTACGGCCAGTTTTCCCTGATGGCGGATATATCCTTTGTAGCAGGCAATGAAATCTACAACCATACACGCAGACAACTTGAAAGCATGAGCGGGTTTGAAAACCAGTCGACAGCCACGTTAAGGCGCTGGCAGATCGATGGACAGGAAACCGACATGCCCACTGCTGTCTTGGGGGGACCCAATGGGCAACAGCCGTTTTTCAGACCGGTGGATTGAAGATGGTTCATATATTAGGCTGAAGCGCATTACACTGATCATTCACCTGAATAAATGGTTGAAATCTTCCAGTAATTCAGAGTTGTATATCACCGGGATCAACCTGCTGACGCTCGACCGGTACCTGGGATACGATCCTGAATTTGCCTATGGCAGCGGCATCCTGTGGGAAGGCATCGACTACTGCAAGTTTCCGCAGAACAGGTCGGTCATGATCGGCGTAAAATTCAGGTTATAAGGCAATGCTGCGCTGAGACCGGATAACAACAATAAAATAAACAAATTTAAACGCATGAGATACCACATAGCAATACTAATTGGCCTGGCAATGATCCTGTTCTTTTGCACATCATGTGAAGAATGGATGTATATCGATCAACCGGATATTATTGAACAGGAACAGGCGTTCAGTGACAAGAATTCAACACGACTGGCCATGCTCGGCCTGTATGGAATGATGGCTGATCTGACAGAACCGCTGTTTCTTGCAGGGGAAGTCAGGGCCGACCTGGTCGTGGCAACCAAATCAGCAGATGCCTACATCAAGGAGTTCAGCAACAACAGTTTTTCTGCCTCCAATCCGTACATATCACCGAAACCATTTTACACCCTGATCAATAATACAAATGACTTTCTGGCCAGGTTCGGGGAGATGGTTGAAAACCAGGAAATGGATACGGTCGACTATATGAAATATAAATCAGAGCTGATCGCTATCAGGGTATGGACCCAATACCAGGTGGCAAAGATCTTCGGAAGCTGCAAATACTACACCCATGTACCCACCCCCGGTCGCAGCAGGGAGATCGAAGCACTTCCCTATGACGAAGCACTGCTGGAAAAACTTCTCGGTGACATTATGTTTTCAGACACGAACAGTTTCACATCAACCACTGAATCAGACATCTGGAATTCCGTCCGGTTTTCCGATTACTATGTCAATACACTCATGGGTGAATTGTATATGGAACTGGGCGCGTATGAAGAAGCCTATGAAAAGTTCAACGAAGTGACCCGCATCGGGGATATATCCAGCCGGGCTGCACAGCGTTTCAACCTGTCGATGTCTCTCAGGGACAATGACTGGATGGAAGAACTGTTCCTCAAGAACTGGGAGTCATCGCGGTTACTCGATAATGCGATATTTCTCATTGCGTTTGATAATAAATACAACCAGAAGAACGAGCTGTTCAGCTGGACAAGGAGCCTGAATTACCAGGTAGCACCGGCAGCATGGTACTACGAACAATTCAATGCCTATGCCAATGCCGACCCGGAACAACCGGATCCCAGGCTGGCATCGCTTCAGCGTGCCAACGACAATATCGGGTTGAATAATTATTATATCAATAAATATGGTGAGGACGACAGGCCATTTATTGTGGCACGTACTGCCAGGCTGGAATTGTTCAAAGTTTATTGTATGAACCTGTGGGAGGATAGTGACGGTCCGAAAGATGCACACAGTGATCTGAATGATATCCGGAGGCGTGTGGATGCCCCGAGAATTGAACAGTCCCTGATCTTCTTCAATGACCGTGACACGGCCATGCCCTGGGTGGAAGAGCGGATCCTGGATGAGATGGCCTATGAAACTGGTTTCGAAGGGCATCGTTGGTTTGACCTGATGCGAATTGCCAGGAGAAGAAATGACCCCGCATTCCTTGCAGACAGAGTGGCACGGAAGTATCCTGAAGGTACCAGGGAGGAAATCAGATCGCGGCTCATGGACCCGGATAACTGGTTTATACCGGTTTTTGAGTAGCCTTCCGGGTAAAAAATGAATAAACCCAATCGATGTATCTGAGATGAGAAAAATTAGTAAATAACATAAAACCATTGAATTATGAAATTAAAGGTAAGTTTAGTATTTGTTTTTTTGAGTGTGTTCATGTTGCAGATTGCAGCTCAACCAGGAAGTGTCTGCGAGCCAGCCAGGTTCGTCGGTGACCTGGATGTGGAGTTTGATCGCCCGGATGGTAAACTGTCACCTGTAATCGGGGCACAGAACTTCCAGGTGATCCGGTCAGTAAGAAATGATACCACCCTGGGAGATGGTCTGGGGTTCACATTTCACCACCACCCGATGCTTTCGTACTGGAAAGATAATTTTTATGTGCTCTGCAATGCATGCCCGGAGCACGAAGAGCGTGGATGGACTGAGATCCTGCTTTCAACGTCTTCGGATGGAATGAATTGGGATCAGCCTGAAATTCTCTTTCCCCATGTAATCTATAAAGGGGAGCCCACCTTCTGCAACCACAGGATGGGATTTTACATCGCACCTTCCGGCCGGTTGCTTGCAACGACCGCCTATTTCCCGCAATCAGAAATGCCACCGCAAACAGGCAGTGAAGATACAGGTAAGGAATATTTTGGCGTCGTGGTAAGGGAAATTATGGAAGATGGCTCCTTCGGGGAGATTTACTTCGTTGCGCAAAATAACAGCCTTTACGAGGAAAATGAATTCCCATTCCCATACTATAAAGAATCTGATGACAAGCAATTTATTGAAGATTGTGAAACGCTTCGCAATGACCGGCTGATTACCCTGCACTGGTGGGAGCAGATGCGCCCGGAAAATTTTGATTTTCCCAAAAGTCTGACGGATCAGATCGAAAATGGAAACCGGAAATTTGCCAAAGCCATCAGCTATTACCACCGTCCTGATGGAGCAGTGGTCGCCTTCTGGAAGAACAGCAAGTCTGCCATCTCTTATGATGACGGAGAAACCTGGAGCACAGTGGTCGACCTGGAAACGTTCAGTGATGGTTATGCCAAAGTCTGGGCCCAGCGCACCGAGGATGGTCGCTATGCAGCCAGCTGGAGACCGCTGGGTAGAGGAAGCTGGGGTCGGTACCCCATGCTATGGGCAACCAGTGATGATGGGATCACCTATGACAATCCGATGCATGTGAATGGCGAGGTGACCATGCGTTATGAAGGGGGGTCCAAGAATATTGGCCCTTGCAATTATCAGCGCGGACTGTATGAGAACGGAGCTGATATCCCTGGAGATGACGTTTGGGTAGTATACTCCATGAGTAAAGAGGATATCTGGATCAGCAGGATCCCTGTTCCAATGGAACCAAAATTACATAATTATCCCCAGCAGGATTTCAACAATGTGGAAAAAGTGCTTGATCTGGATACCTGGAATATTTATCACCCCTCCTGGGCCCCGGTTTCGATTGCTCAATATCCGACAAAGAAAAACAAGAGCCTGAAATTCTCCGACCGCGATCCTTTTGATTACGCAAAGGCATTCCGTGTGTTCAAGGAGAGCAGTGATCAGCTGACCGTCACATTCAAAGTAATGCCAGAGCAGAATGACCATGGCAGGTTTGAAATAGACCTGGGCAATACAACATACCTGGCCCCGATCAGGGTCTCTTTTACAGCCAGTGGTGAGATCGAGGTGGAGCACTGGAAATATACGACTGTCATCACAGATTATAAAGCCGGGGAATGGTCAGAAATCACGCTGAATGTCAATGTGGACGACAATACTTTCTCGGTAGATGCAAATGGATCTTCCGTGACCGACCTGGTATTTAACAGCCGCCGCGTACAGGAGCTGGAACGGATTACATTCCGGACAGGTAAAATCAGGGGAATTTCCATCAATCCTGTGAATCCGGAAAAAGACCTTCCGCTTGAAAAGGAAGCAGTCTATTACCTGGATGACCTGAAGATCGTAGCTGAAAATTAAATAGAAGTGTCTGTCCATAATGTCCGTTCGCTGCGTTACGCTTGTCGGAAAATTGCTCATTTACACAAGTAAACTGCGCATTTCCCGACTTCGCAAGCCTTGCAAACGAACATTCTGATCCAGCCACTCTACTGTATTGACAAACTCTAAATAGTACTGTAAGATGAGGAAAACATTATTGAATAAGACCATGATCACGCCCCTGGTTGCCGGGTTGCTGGTTATTTCCGGGTGCAACAGCAGCCGGATCGCTTCTGAGACCCTGGAAAGCATGGAGTTCGTTGAGATACCGGCAGGTACCTTTACCATGGGTGCCGACCTGTATCCAAAATACATTGCGGCAGGACCGGAAGAGGAGTGGAGAAGCATTTTTATCCAGGATGAATTCCCGGCAAGGAATGTGACCATCAGCAGGGATTTTGCCATTTCGAAATATGAGATCACCAATGCGCAATACGAAGCCTTTGATCCGGACCATAAAGCGTGGCGGGGCAATTTTGTTGACCTCTCTACAGGCGACGATGAAGCCGTGATTTACGTCACGTGGGAGGAAGCGGTTGCATTTATCGAATGGTTGTCGGAAAATGACCGGCAATACAGCTACCGGCTCCCCACAGAGGCAGAATGGGAATACGTGGCAAGGGCAGGTACCCGGACCCCGTTTAACGATGGATTGGCGGGTGATATCTACACGCTCAATCCCATGACGCCGGAGCAGATGGAAAAATACAATTACCAGTGGCCCTATCCGTTTACCTGGTCAAATGGCTGTCGCGGATGGGTAACATGGAAACCCGACAATTGTGTTGGGGTGGAGGATGTGTATCCCGATAAGTTCGATATTGAAGATGCGGACCTCACTGTCGGTCAGAATGAACCCAACGCGTTTGGAGTACATGATATGATGGGAAATGTGGAGGAGTGGGTACTGGACTGGTATGGCCACTATAACCCGGACGAGACGATCGATCCTGTCGGTCCTGCAGAGGGTGATTTCAAGGTGGCCCGCGGCGGTAGTCATAACAATCATATCCAGCACCTGCGGTCTGCCAACCGCATGAGTTCCGCAGTGAACGACAGGCATTACCTCCTGGGCTTTCGCGTCGTGAGAACCAATAAAAAGGATGAACTGAATACGCCCTCCCTGGCCGCTCCGGAAATGCCATGGGCTGAGGATGTTGCCGGGCAGACCCATGCATGGGAAACGCCTTCCGGTGAACCCGAATTTTCGTTCCATACACTCTACGAACTGGTGCCCCAGGAAGAAGATGGTTCGCATTATGGATCGGATACGCAAATGCGGCAATTCGGGTTTGATCCGGATGAAAAAAAGCCGCTGCTGACCGGTCCGCTGTATACCCATAACCACTCACCGACCATCACCTGGTGTGAGAACACTCTTCAGCATACCCGGCTTC
>CAYOSB010000224.1:0-6751 GCA_964406495.1 uncultured Bacteroidaceae bacterium
GCGCCAATAATAAGTCGAATCCTTTTTGAGGCTGTCAGGGGCGTAGATGTTGTTGCCCTGGTTTTTCCGGAATTCATCCGAACCATGTCCGGCACTTTGCACCGCTGATGCAGAAGTGCCTAAATAGATATCATAGGAACTAGCCCGGTAGGCCTGTTTCCAGATAAGGTCGATGATATCTGAGGCAACTCTGGAGGAATCTGAAGGGATGGGAAAGCTGGCGCGGTTGGTACGGTGTCCTGGAATCCAGTAATTGGAGTCGGTGTATTCGTAGGCGCCAATATCTGGTAAATTGATGATCTGGGGATCGTCTTTTTCGGGAAGTAGCTCCCCCTGATCAATCAGCCCGGAGCCAAACCTTGGACGGAAATCCATTTCATCAAGGTTGACCAGCAGGCTGTCAAAGTTTCTCATTTCGATATTGCCTTCCACATGCCCCGGAACAGGTCCAAATCCTTGATAATGAGGTTTTCCTGTCATTTTTTCCGTTAAGTTGTTATAGGTGTAGCTGTTGAGGTTTTGGTTAACTGCCGGTATGTGGTCGTGCCAGGGTTTTTGCTCCTCCATGCCCGATTGCATATAAATGTCGGCCTTTCCCGAATTAAAAACAGTGTTGTTATAAGCGTAGTTTTCATCGCCTTTTATGGTTATGGCGTAGAAATCAACGTTCCAAAGCACGTTGCGATAGACATGCAGTCGTCTGGTTTTATCGTCGCCCCTGATGCCAAGGGAGTTGTTATAGGCATAGACATCGTGTACCCAGTTGTTCCGCACCTGGGAATATTCGCAGCCCGGCTTAAGTGTGTACACAATTGATACATCCTTACAAAGCCTTCCACCAAGGTAAATATGGTTGTATTCAATAATATTTCTTGTGCCCGTGAAACTAATCAGGGCATTTCCACCGTTATAGATCGTATTCAGGCGGGCTATGTTGTCAGGGCCAGACAGATTGATGCACTTGTAATCCAGGCTGCCGCTCCAGCAGACATCGTGAATCAGGTTGTTTTCCAGTAGGTTGTGGGAACCACTAATATTTAAGCCATTACCCGAAGCATAGGCGATATGGCACTCCCGGATGATATTGTGGTTTCCATTGACAATGGATGCAGTGGTACTCCCTCCGTTTTTAATCCGTTCTTTGATTTCTCTTGAATATGAGGGATATGATATATCGCATTTTTCGATGATGCAGTAGTCGCAACCGTTAGTGAAGTTGTAGGTACAGGCAAGAAAATCTAAACCGGACAATACCACGTGATCTTTATTATTTGCAGAAAAACCGTACGTTCTTTTTTTGAACTTTATCTCTCCAGGCTGGGGTTGGCTGCCGTCTGGTTTGTACACATACAGTAAATTGGTATTTTTATCATAAAACCATTCTCCCGGGTAGTCGAGTGCTTCTATTTTACCCATTAGATAATAGTAATCATCATGAAAACTACGGTGTCCTGTTGGATTTTGTTCATCGAGAGATCTCAGTTTAGTATGGTCATAAGTAAAAGTGTTGGATCCGGCCGAATGGGTTTCTACTTTGGCAGACCATGTCCAGAATTGATGTGTGAGGTTCATGATGGCCAGTGCACCTGTCCAGTCTATTCCGGTTGCAGCGAGTGCCGCATCGACTATTTTTCCCCTTTCGCTGCCATTATCAGCGGAAGCCCATACTTGATTTTTGAAAAGGTCATTGGGAAAATTCATGTTTGGCCAGCGGGCCTCGACAAGCATGGTACTGTCGAGGAAGATTTGTTCCACCGTACCGGAAACACTTGTTTTGTATATGTTCCCAATATGTTGCGTCCAGGTACTCATGATAGTTTCTGTACCATCTATCAAAACAGTACCTGGCTCGGCAATTATGGTTATGGGGCTGCCTGATGTTCCACTCCTTTTAAGTGTAACTGTTTCCTTGTAAATACCGGGGAGGATATGCACAACATCACCTGCGATGGCAACATCAACACCTTTCTGGATGGTCCTGAAAGGGTTGTTAATAGTCCCGGCATTTTCATCGCTACCCTCAGGGGATACATAGTAATCCGCAGTCCATCCTTGCAATCCAATTCCGATCAAGACCAACACAATCCATATCCGTTTCATAATATACTCTTTTTAATCAGTCTAACAAATGTTTGATATCAGTTGCATCATTTCCTGGATTCATTATATCAAGATTAAACCTGAAAATATAATAAGTAAAGATAAAATTCTAAATATGTGGTTTAAGGGGGTATTTCTTCCGAAAAAAAAGGGTGAACCCTTTAGTTCTGATGTACTGGAATTTGAATTTCCCCTTATTCCCATGTATCTTCAGGTACTTGCAATTCCGTTCGGAGATGCTTAAGCTCATTAAGAAGATTTGATTGCGTATCACTATAATCTTCTTTTCCGTATACAGAATTCAATTCATGCGGGTCTTTATTCAGGTCATAAAGCTCCCACTCATCGTATGTTTCCCCTTCGATATGACTGGGTCCGTAAAAATGGATCAGTTTACAGGTACCGTCTGTTACCCCATAATGCCTTGCTACGCTGTGCCAGCCTTGTGGGAATGAATAATAGTGATAGTAAAAAGACTGCCGCCAGTCAGCAGGGGTGTTTCCTTTCAATATTGGCACCAGACTGCGTCCCTGCATATCTTCTGGAACAGGGAGACCTGCCATGTCAAGAAAGGTTTCTGCAAAATCAAGATTGGATACTATATCATTATTGACCGTTCCTGGTTTTACCTTTCCGGGCCAACGAACTAGCAGAGGGGTTTTAAGTGATTCCTCATACATCCACCTTTTGTCAAACCATCCGTGTTCACCCAGGTACCATCCCTGGTCGGAAGAATACACTACAATTGTATTTTCAGCAAGTCCTGATTCCTCCAGGTAATCCAGTATATGTCCTATACCATCATCCATTGAACGCACACAGCGAAGGTAGTCTTTTACAAAGCGTTGGTATTTCCACTTGATGATTTCTTCTTCCGACATGTAGGGTTTAGCTGCCTTAAAAGCTGCATTTTTTACTGCATAATTCCCTTCCTTATCCAGATTGAGTCCCTTATCCGGTATGTGTTTACCTATCTCCATCTCCTGGCGTGATGCCGGTGGTGTCCTTCCCGAATAATCATCCCAGAAAGTTTCTGGCTCAGGTATATCGACATCATCAAGCCAGTTTTGGTATTTCTCATGAGGAACCCACCATCCATGCGGAGCCTTGTGCTGACACATCATTAAAAAAGGTTTCTTTTTATCCCGTTTAGCTTCAAGCCACTCAATAGTTTTTTGCGTAATGACATCAGTGGTATAGCCCTGGTTATTTTTTTTGACCACCTCTCCATCTGCACCTTTTGTAAGCATTGGCGGATCATTATAGGGTCCCTGGCCAATGAGTACATCGAAATGATCATAACCCCGGGGGGTGGATTTCAGGTGCCATTTCCCAATAATAGTAGTTGTATAGCCTGCTTCCTTCAAGAGCTTCGGAAAAGTCTGCTGATCTCCGTTAAAGGTTTGACCGTTGGTGAGAAACCCATTCAGGTGCGAATATTTGCCTGTCTGGATCACTGCCCGGCTGGGTCCACAGATGGAATTGGTTACATAACAACGATTGAACCGCATACCCTCATTTGCTATCCGATCTATGTTTGGTGTTTCCATGATCTCCGAACCATAGGTGCTAAGCGCCTGTTCACAATGGTCATCAGCAAAAATAAACAGTATGTTGGGTGGTGGCTCTTCCTGCTGGCAGGAAATCATCATCGTGGTAAGGAGGAAAAAAGTAATCGAAAACGCATTATTTCGCATTTCTTCAGGTTGTTGTAAATGTTAATATTCAGATAATGAGTGTTATTGTAATTGAGTAAAACAAATGATTCTGTTATTCTGATACTCAATGCAAACTCTATACAGTTATTGATAAACAGTACAGAAAATACAACAAAATTTAACTACATAGAGTCCGTGAACAGCGTTGAACTTTATGGACGGACACTTAGATCCCCATTGTCTTTTGGACATAATCCCTACTCATTTTAAGACTTTCCCTGAATGGGCGAGTGATTTCAAATCCAGTCTTATGCGCGAGTTCGATGACCACATCTCCCTTGAAAGCTATTTCTCTCAGTGTTTCTCCGATCTCCACGAAATCAACATCTCCTTCACCCAGAGATTCGGGCCAATTTCCATCATCCAATTGATCCCTGATATGCATGAAAACAATATTATCATGAAACTCTTTTAAGAACCAGATCGGATCAACATCTGCCCTTAGAAGCCAGTTCAGATCAGGACCAAGCTTAATGTCAGGAATACGACTAAGTGTACCCCTTAAGTCATGAAGATCATTTCTGACTTCATAAATATGATTATGCAGATTCAATACGATACCTCTCTTACGGCCAAGTTTCATTAGTTTTCTTAGCAACATAGCCTGAGCATCCAACTCTTCCTCAGTCTTATTGCGCCCCCCTGGTGCCTGCCCCACCGATGTTCCAAAAGTGCGGCCATTCACAATGGAAAGGTTTTCCATGATATTGTCTACATCCTCAAGTATTTCGTTGTGCTTTGACTTATCCCACATTGAAGCGCCATAAGATGTTCCTAAAAGTGGGATCTTGTGCTGGTCAATCAATTCAGCAATATATGCTACAGTTTGTTTGTTTCTTAGAGGATGTTCCATCAATTCAACACCATCCAAACCAGCATATTTCATGTCGGAAAAGATTTTCTCCAGTACAGGGGTTACATCATGACCGGGTTGATTCTTTGCATATATCCAGACATGGGCTCCAACCTGAATTTTCTTTTTCCTGCCAGCAATTCCTGCGAATAGAGGAGCATTGATCGCAGCCAATCCTGCGAGTCCAAAAGTCACTGAAATGAATTCTTTTCTATTCATACTTTACTTCATTTATGTTTATTACCAATATCTATTGCTTTTATAATGACCATCCTTCTCTGTAGTCATGTTTGATCCATTCTTCAGCAGAGGCCTTCGCTGGCAATGTGGCATAAGAGGTATCAAACTTTGGATCGCCATCGACAATATTAAATTTATCTGAAGTAACTACTCTTACCTGATCATCGTCATCAACGTTTGTTATTCTCATATTGGCGCCGTCCCATTCCAGTTTTTTATTCAATGCCTGAAGTCGTATTGCCAGATTGCCCATAAGCACACTTTCTGAGAGTGGACCTGAGTATTCGAAATTGGAGCTTGCTTCCAATCGATTTTCGGGATTTTCCTTACAAGCACGAACCCAGTCATTCCAATGACCTTGGGTGCCGTCTTTTATACGGCGGAGTGTGGGGCTCGGATCTGTATAATTTATGCGTATTTTCTCAGGGAACATGAGGTAATTATTCCCAAAGAGTCCACAAGAAATTTTCCCTTTGGTTCCTATAAACAAAGCTCCTCCGTTTCCATCGCCCATTACCTGACCGTCTTCGAGATCATCGGGACGATCCGGTTTCAATCCACCATCATACCAGTAAAGTGTTACCGGAGGCATTTCGAGATTAGGCATGTTTTCCCTGGAGGGAAATTCATATTTAATTTTTGAAGCAATAGGTGCACTTTCTGTATTGACCTGAGAGGAACTGCCTTGAACACTTACCGGGTATTTAAGCTTTAATGCCTGAAATACCGGATCAAGGATGTGACACCCCATGTCTCCAAGAGCACCAGTACCGAAATCCCACCATGCCCGCCAGTTCCATGGAGTATAGGCTGAGTGATAGGGGCGCCACGGTGCAGGCCCGAGCCAAAGATCCCAATCAAGACTTTCCGGTACCTTCATCACTTCAGTTGGCCGCTCAAGGCCTTGTGGCCAGACTGGACGATTGGTCCATGCATGTACCTCCCTGATTTCACCAATGGCCCCGTCCCAAATCCATTCACAGATTAATCTGACGGAGTCGCTGGAATTACCCTGGTTTCCCATTTGGGTGGCTACCTTGTACTTTCTGGCTGTTTCTGTCAAAACCCTTGATTCGTAAACTGAATGTGACAATGGCTTTTGGATCAATACATGCTTACCGGCCTTAATTGCGGCCATCCCAATCACAGCATGAGTGTGGTCCGGCGTGGCTATAAGCACCGCATCAATATTCTTCTGTTTTTCCAGCATGACCCTGTAATCTTTATAAACTTCGGCCTTGGGATAATCCTTGAATGTTTTTGCCGCATATTTCCAATCCACATCGCATAAAGCAACTATATTCTGATCAGTAATCTTTCTGAGATCCCTGCGGCCAATGCCACCAACGCCCACTCCGGCTATGTTTAATTTATCACTCGGAGGCACGTGCCCGAGCCCGCTTACAACGAAGCTGGGGACAACGGTTAACACTGTACCTGAAACAGCAGTCTTTCTTAAAAAGCTGCGTCGTGTAATTTTTGATTGATCCTGTTGGTTACTCATTTCTTTTAATGGTTATATACAATTACGTATTCAAATAATGATTTATCAGCACCAGTTTTTCGATCGGCTCATCAGCCTGGAAGTTATGAGATGAATTAAATACGAATCCATCTCCCCGAATAATTAACCTTTTACCATATTTATTTTCATATTTCCCTGATTCATTTCTTTTGCTTTACTTCCATGAATTTTCAATCTCTTCAAGAGATTTACCTTTGGTCTCCGGTACATAACGATAGGTAAAGAGCCACTGCAGGAAAGACATCAGGGCCAGAAAGGCAAAGGTTCCCGCTCCTCCAATATTTGCAAGGAAATGAGGAAAAAGAAGCACGATCA
>CAYOSB010000225.1:0-6629 GCA_964406495.1 uncultured Bacteroidaceae bacterium
GCATATTGAACATATAGAGACCGACACCTCCGCCGATGATCAATCCTGCAACTCCGAGAATTGCAATGATCCTGATTACTTTTTTCCTTTTCATTTTACTGATCTTATTTGTTTGTGGGAACAGTCGGAAAAACATTCAGACCTTACAAAATCCAAGAGAAAAATTGATTACTTCGTCTCAGATTGGAATAAAGTCCAAAGGGAAAAAGCTGTGGTAAGGCAAAAAAATTAAGCCGGGGTATCACCCGCTAAGGTAGTATTCAGTCAGAACATATGGACTGTGAAATTGGGTTGAGAAGTTACGCGGAGAAGGATAGAGCGGAGAAGGATAGGCCAGGCTGAAAGTATTGCAGGTAAAAGAACATTACGCTTCAAAGGCAGGACATCATAAAGGGCTTTCACATTTGTGATCTATTCACTTAAGAGTGTGTGAAGGAAATCACTGAATTGATGGAGGTCTGATAGAAGCAGGGGATGTAATTCATCGTATTTTTTTATGAGCAATTGAATTTTATCCCAATCATAACTCAGATTAAAATAGTATCTTCTGAAATGGCGGAATCTTAAAAACTCATCCAGAAGTTCATAGGATTTCTGGCTTATTACGGCCGGACGAATATTGGGAATTTCCAGATTCATTTTATTCAACAGTGACTTATGCCATTTTTCCTGTTCAAGGCTGTTCTCGAATGCTTGTGATGTTCTGAAAAGGAAGGTCTCAATACAAGTATAATAATCAATAAATACCTGTGAAAGTACCATTGCAGAGGCTGTTGTCTTTCCCAGTTTATCAAAGTCACCCTTGATAAATTCAGTATAAAAGCGCCGGTTTTGCTCTAATATGCTAATTGTGTTGTTCGCCTGTGCGATCAGGACCGGTATTTGACTGTTCATTTTCTGTAAATTTGAACACCCCTGTTAATAATCATTTCACTGTGCAGGGGATGTATTTTTTCCAGTTGAACTATATCAACCGGGAATTCGGTCATCTCATCTGCTCTTTTTAAAAGTGAAAAATATTCCTGGGCATCGGTGATTCCTTCTACAGCAATATCGATATCTGAAATATGGGAAAATTTTGCCCGATCAAGCAATGAACCCCACTGGTAGATTGCGGTGGGTTGAAAATCACGAATAATCATCTGACAAATAGCATGAAAATCACGGGTTGCTTTTTCATACCGAACATCCAAAGCATCCTGTTGTTTTTTCAGTTTATTTCGCTGAAATTCCTTTGCCGCATCTATATCAAAAACACTGCTCATCAATACATATTTATAACAAAAATAGGGAATTTATAGGTGCAGCGTGAATAATTCTGTTAAAATGATGCGCCACTGTGTTCGATTCAGGCTACAATTCTATTTCGGGATAAAAGGCCGCAAAAGCAAACCAGTAGCCCATCATTTGCGGAACAGGCGAAAGTTCTTCACCTTTTCTCGGGCCATCAATAGCCCGTCCGGAAATATCCCATGTATTTCCCTCGTTATCCGATAATATATTTGGTAACTGATTGTTTATATGCTGGAAATCAAGAACGGTTCCATCGGGTAATTTGCTGTCGAAGGCAATCATAAAATTTGCCTGTTTATCGCCGGTAACAACCATTGTTTTATCATTCACCATGGCAGTTATCAGATGGTCATTCTCCTCAAGCCGGTCGAAACGAAATGCGACGGCTTTGTCATTTTCAATAACAGCTAACACCCTTTCCTTTTTATGAAGGCGCGAATCGGTATTACTCACCGGGAACAAAATGTATTCGTCTGTTTTGTAACTGCCATAAGGATAATTCTGGTAATTGCGATTGTATCCGGTACTGAGTGACAAGACTTTAGAATTTGGGAACATTGCTTTCCAGGTTTTCCATGATGTTTCAACCAGATTGTGAATAGTGGGATGCGTTCCCATCAGGCTCCCATTTACTGATTTTAGCAGAAGCTGTGACCAGTTGCTGTCGGTTGCCCGGTCGTAAGGAATAATATTGGAATTGTACAGCAGTCCCGATACACCAAAAGTGGTTTTTTTACCATCTATATTGCGGTCCCAACCAATTCCGGTACCGGTGAGCGGACAATAAATGACAGCCAGGGAGTGGCTTGGCGTGTCGTCATTTACAATTTCATGCCAATCGAGAATTTTATGTGGATATGCACGTACTTCATCTCCGTCAATAAATCCCAGCACCAGGTCATTGTCATTTAAATAATCGGCATCGCCTGCATTGATGAATTTGGGATTGTCGATGGACGGAATCCCGTCCTTCCCTGGACCGCCGTCACGCACTTCGGCAAATGGAATCAGCCAGCCGTTATCGTCCGTCTTTTCATCAGTGTTCTCATCAGGGCTCTCCGAATTATTGGACATTCCGGTAGATTCGGTCATATCATCCTCGCTGCACGAAGAAAGCGCAAAAATTGTCGCTGCTAGTATAATTGAAATTGTTCTCATGGCTAATTATTTTTAGTAGATAATTATATCGTTCTTTTTAAAAGGAATATTGAATAAAATGGCTGCAGTGAATTTCGCAGATGTGGTAAGTTGCGTACCCTCCAGTTTCCGGTACACCGGAATATCGCTCGTTAACCGCATTGACCAATTTGGCGAAAAATTGATATTGATACCCGGTATCACATACACCCATTGCCCGCCCGATGAAGGAAAAACACCACCGTCAATAAAATCTTCATCCTGAAATCTGTAGCGGGCAAAAGAGAAAACATCAACCGGCCACCTTAGAAAAAAATTGTAATTCAAGCCCAGGCTGAACTGGAATTCGTTTCCAAACCGGTAGGTCTGCGTGGTATTATAATTTCTGTTTTCGCCCGAATACCGGAAAGAGGAGACAGCGGCCAGGCTTAAATTGGGATTATTCAGTAGCCTGCTTCTCAGAAAATAACTCCAGAAAATACCATCGATTGAACCCGAACCCGGCTGCATATCGGCAGGCAACACCAGTCCCTGGTTGTTCCTAAAATTGGTTTTTGCCGTGGGTAATTTTGGCCCGGCGCCGATTACCCATTCTGTTTTTAATGTTTTCCCGGGATGTAATAATCTGTATTTAACCAGGAAGACCACATCGCCCAAACCCATTGTGACCGTATGATCCTCAAATCCGTTATATCCCTGGATCGTCCGGGTTTGCCTGATAAAAGGAACAACGCCGGTCAAAGAAAAACGCCGGGTTAATCCGTAGTTCAGCTCAATAATGGACGACCGGGTTGTACGGCTGCGGGTCTCATCGTCCAGTTGATCGGAAAAACTTACCAGGTCGTTAATGGCATTATAATCGTATGTAACTAAAACCTGCAGCGATTTTCTATCGGCGGCTCCCAGTCCAAGACTACCCCCCAGCGGAACGCCACCCGAACAGCAGGTTTGTGCAGTTGAAATACCAGGAAAAACAAGCACCAGCAAAACTCCATATACCACACCCCACTTACCTTCAAAATTGCTGTGCTTAAGAATGGCCAGTATTTTCCCGGAAATATTCATGGTCCTGTATTTGAATCATATGTTTTAAAGTCCTTTTCTTCCTGCTGTGCAATGAAATTGTCGGAAAAGATGCTAACTCCTTACAGTTTTAAAGAAATTTAGCCGGAACCAAATTGCGTTGGGGTTGTTGTTTAATAAATTCAATTGAATGAAAATTTTAAATTTCACTTCTATGAAAAGGAGAATCTGGTTTGTTGTACTTGTCGTATTTTTAACCTTACAATTGGAAGCGCAACCTTCAGGAGATGCATACAGGAACAATGTATCGCTTAACCTCCTGGCAATCCCTGTCGGAAATTCAGTTATTTCTTATGAATATTATTTTAACAGGCAATCGTTATGGCTTGGCGGTGAACACCACTTCAACGGCATTTTCAAGGAAGAGAATAAGGCACTCAATTCCATTGCTTTGGAGTACCGCCGTTACTTTTTGAAGAGCCTGGAAGTAGCCGACGGGTTGTTTGTCGGATTATATTCAAAATATCGTTCAGGACAGGAAGCTTTGGTTGAAGATGCTGGATTTTCACATAGTTACTATGCCATATTCACCGGGCTGAATGCAGGGTACCAATACTTCATCAATCGTTTTGTATTTTCGGCATTTGCCGGTTATGGCATCCCTGTGTATTTAGCAGAAAAGGGGGTTACCGGTAATGGCGAAACGGAATTGAATAAAGGATACAACCGTGATTTACGGCTTGGGCTGACCGTGGGTTTTGCTTTTTAGCAACGTAAAAAATCAATACCTGTATCCTTTCACTTCGGCTTCACTCACTTCAAGCCCAAGTGCCAGCACAATGCGGTTTACAAAATTGAAGTAGGCCACCACCAAAGTGGCATCCAGAATACCGCTATCCGTGATTCCGATCCTTTTTACGGAATCGATATATTTTTCATCCCGGTAGACTTCCGGATGCATGGTCAGCAGGTTGGCAAAGCTGCACAAAACCAATTCACGGGAGGTGAGTTCCGCGTGTTCAAAATCAGTGCGAAGCCGGTTGATTTTTTCATCGTTTTTCCAATAATTATTTAATGCCTGCGCATGGTGCATCTGACAGTATTCACAACTGTTACTTACCGAAACCACCACTGCCATCATCTCGCGTTCGGCACGTGATAGTTCCGATTTCGAAAACATGATTTCCATATACAGATCCATATGGGCCACAATGCTTTCGGGACGAAGACTTTGAATTGTGTGTACATCGGCCAGCTTACCCCGTTTTTTTACCAGGTCGTCGTATATTTCCTTTAACTTTCCGGTGGCTTCTTCGTGCTGAATTACTTTAATTCTACTCATGATAACTATTGTCTGTTAATATCCAAATATAATCATCTGCGGCAGACAATCACTATCTGTCTGACAAGAGAGTCAGAGTGGCTGGATCATAATGTTCGAGCGCAAATACCCCCAACTTTAGTACTTAAGTAAGGCGGGCAGGGAACGTGAAAACGGGAAATGCGGAGTTAACTTAAGTAAATATGAATTACCCCGACGAGCGCAATGATGAACCGAGCGCAGCGAGTTCGCGAACACCATTAAAATTAATTTTATGTAAGCATATTCGACATTATGGACAGCCCATTGAAGAAATGTCTCATTCGAAGAAATTTAATATATTTGCATAAGCATGCCAACTGTATTTACAATAAAAGGTTACAGGTTTTTCTTCTTTAGTAACGAAAATCAGGAGCCGATTCATGTTCATAAGCACTTTAGCCAATAAACATATTATCCCTCTTGCCAGCAAAGTCTGGTTCAACGATGATATGATGTTTGTACTGCTAACAGATGGCCGGGAGATTGGCGTTCCCATACTTTGGTTTCCAAAACTACGCAAAGCCTCCAGCGAACAACTGAATAATTATCGATTAATAGGCAAAGGCATTGGAATTCACTGGGATGAGCTTGATGAAGATATATCGGTTGAAGGCATGCTGATCGGAAAAAACATTCACTAATTTACTCCCCTGCGCACACCGCGCCCCGTCCATACCCGTGAGTTGTATGGTATATGAGGCACACTGCCGTCCTTCAGTCCTTCATCCGTCTATTCCAAAACAAAAATATTTCGAAGCTCCCTGTTGGACAGGTTCCCGATCCAGTTTTCGCCGGTGGAAACCGTCATCTCGGCCAGGGCTTTTTTCTTTTGAATCATCTCGTTGATGCGCTCCTCAAATGTATTCCTGGTTATGAACCGGTGTACCATCACATTGTTTTTCTGGCCAATACGGTAGGCACGGTCGGTTGCCTGGGCTTCCACGGCGGGGTTCCACCACAGGTCGTAATGGATTACATGACTGGCTGCAGTAAGATTCAGTCCTGTTCCGGCAGCCTTAAGCGACAGCAGAAAAATTTTGTCGACATGGTTGGTCTGGAAACGCTCTACCATTTCTTTTCGCTGGTTCGGGCTGCACCCACCATGGTAATACAGGGGTTTGTCGCCATAACGTTCTGCAATGAACTGCTCCAGAAGCCTCGCCATTTCAGTAAACTGGGTGAAAAGCAATACCTTCTCATTGCTGTCTACTATGCTGTCAAGTTTACCAAACAGCAATGCCGTTTTACCACTTAACGCAGGGTCGTTTTCTCCATTTTTCAAAAACTGCGCGGGGTGGTTGCACACCTGCTTCAGGGCAAGTATCATCTGGAGTACGAGCCCCTGACGCACAAAAAGCGATTGCTGGTCCGAGGTTTGTATGCCCTCGATTTCCATCATGGCTTTCTCAAGTGTTTTTTCGTACAGGCTTGCTTGCTCCCTGGTAAGCGCAGCGAAACTATCAATTTCCACTTTATCGGGAAGATCACTGATAATGCTTTTGTCCGATTTCAGACGGCGCATCAGGAAGGGAGCTGTTACTTTTTTCAGTTTCCCGGCTACATCAGCATCATTTAGTTGTTCGATGGGATTGCCATAGGTGCCTGCAAATTCTTTAGCGCTCCCCAGGAACCCCCGGTTGCTGTAATCCATAATGCTCCACAGTTCACTCAGCCTGTTCTCGACCGGCGTACCACTCATCGCCACAAAGTTTTCAGCTTTAATGGACTTTGCAGCTTTGGTCTGCGCGGTATTGGTGTTCTTAATGTTCTGGGCTTCATCGATAATCATTATATACCATTGCTTCTTTTTCAG
>CAYOSB010000226.1:0-6620 GCA_964406495.1 uncultured Bacteroidaceae bacterium
GCACTGCCAAAGGATTCTGGACCGGGGTGTATGTCTCATACGAAAATAATGCCAGCTCCGGGATGGTTACCCTGAACAACTGTCTTGTAGAATATGCGCAATCACTCTTTGTGAGAAAAGGAGAGCTGACCCTTACAAACAATACGGTGATCGATAACTTCAGCAGTTATGGTGTGGATGTCTATACCGCAGGGACATTGCACATAGATGCTACTACGATCCGGAATTGTTCCTTCCCGGTGTATTTCAGGGACAACGGGGGCAACGGACACTGGACAGTTGGTGAGGGAGTGAACCTGGCCGGCAATTCAACCAATTATATCTTCATTGACTTCAGGGATGTCAACACTGAATTTACCATGCCGGATCTGGGGATTCCCTATTATTACAATTCAGAACTGCGGGTTACCGAAACCGGTTCCCTGCTGATTGACCCGGGGGTCACGTTGTATGGAACCACGAATGCATCGATCGTAGTGAATGGTAAAATGAAAGCTTCCGGGACGGAAGCGCATCCTGTTCTGTTCAGTAATGAACCTTCCATAGACCATTGGGATGGTATCAATATCAATGATGCCGCCATTGATACTGCATGCATTTTTAACTTTTGCCGTTTTTCGGGCGCAAATTATACCTATTATGACAATCGTGATTATGAGTTGGAGTATTGTGCACTTGAGATCAATAAGAGTTCACCCTCATTAACAAATTGTACATTTTCCAATAACCGCTATAACCTGGTTGTTACAGGGACCAGTTACCCGGTTTTTTCAGATTGCAATTTCATGGAGTCCAGCTACATTGGTAAGCAGACCCTGAACATCAACATCGACCTGAATGCCGCACCCGAATTCAACAACTGTTCCATCGCTTTCAATAACAGCGAAGCCAGGGGGATTGGAATAACAGATAACACGGTATATGATGATTCACACCTGGTGAACCGCTCTTTTACAGGGTTCGACAGCATCACCTATATTATTTACGGACAGGTTACCATCCAGGATACCGCTTCACTGCTTATTGATCCCGGCATTGTAATAAAATGCACAGATAATGACGATTATATCCAGGCATTCGGCGCCTTGACCGGCATTGGGACAGAGCAACAACCCATTGTTTTTACGCATATCAATGATGATGATCACGGACGCCCCGCAGATACATACAATGATGGAACCACTTCCCTTTCAAACAGTTCTTCCGGTAGACTGATACTAAACGGCCAGGCGGTTTCCCATGTGGAACACTGGAAAATACATTACGGAGGAAGAAATTCCGGCAACTGGGCTGTTTATGCCTATCATGAAAACATTGTAAAAAACTGTGAAATCAGGAATAGCTTCCGGGGAATCCATTTTTCAGATAATGCCCAGCTCATCAATAACTACCTTGAAGATATTACTGACTATCCCTTGTCACGCACCATGAATGCAGGCGCCCCGGTGTTAATGGGAAATACGATAGAAAACAGTGGTCACATGGGTATTCATGTGAATAGTTTTCTTGATGGTGCCTATTCAATCGGGGGCCTGGATATCGGTGCCAGTACCAATGTGGCCTACATCATTGATAATGATATGTCGATCCCGGTTTCCGCAAATGTGACCATTCTTCCAGGCACCATATTTAAATTTCGTGATTATTATGGTAAACTCTCGGTAAGGGGAGGACTTTATGCCGACGGAGCAGGAAACAACCGGATCATTTTTACCTCGCTCTATGATAATTCGGCAGCAGGAAATACGAATTTTAACCTGGGTGAGGATCCAACGGGTCACAAATGGGATGGCATCCAGTTCTACGAATCCTCCAATGATAATATAAACACACTTGACAATTGTGAGGTTAGGTATATCAGGAACAGCTTGCGAATACACGACTCCAGGGTGGTCATGGATTCTGTGCTTCTTAATTTTTCTGATAATTATGCGCTTGGTATTTACGGCAATGCCCATCCGGAAATCACCAATTGTGTATTTAACAATCTTAGCAAGTCGCCCATTCATATGGACATGTTCGCCAGCCCTGTTTTTTCCGGCAATTCTATTGCAAATGTAGGTTATACCGGGATTATAATTAACGGGGGAACCATCAGCGGCACCGTCCCCGCCAGGAGTTTTGCAGGCTACGAATCCATCACCTACCTGATTTTTGAGACACTTCGGATTGATGATCACCTTACCATTCCTGCCGGACTGGTCTTCAAAGGCAATGGTTCGAGCTTTTTTGACATATACGGAACCCTGAATGTGGAGGGAACAGCGAGCAATCCGGTGGTATTCACTTCACTCCATGATGATGCCTATGGCAAACCCGCCGACACGGAGCAGAACGGGCAAGGGTCTGTCAGTAAATACGGGATCCGCCTGGTCTTCAGGGATCAGGCTAATGACAACAGCGTGGTCAATCATGCCCTCTTTCGTTATTCATATAGTTACAGCATTTATAACGCCAGTGTGTCTCCAACCATTAAAAACAGCACATTCTACAGTACAGGTACATGTGGATTATATCTTGTCGGAACCGCTGCACCAACTGTGGATTCATGTGTTTTTGCAGATCTTCAATACCCCATGATCACTTCCCTGATGACTTTCCCCGGAAGCCACCAGGGAAATATTCTGTCGGGAACTACTGCAAAGGCAATTTCTGTTATTGATGATGAAACCCTGACACAGAATTATACCCTCTCTAAAAAGAGTTTTGCGGGAATTGAAAACATTCCGTATCTCTTCAACCGGTATAATGTAGGAACCAGTGCTGTCCTGACCATCTCTCCGGGAGTGGTATGCAAATTCATGCAAAACGGTTACATGATTGTCAGGAACGGTTTAATTGCCGACGGTGGAAGCAATGCTGAAGATGTCATTGTGTTTACTTCCGACCGGGATGATTTTTACGGAGGGGATACCTATGGCGACGGCGATGCAAATGTAGCCGACAACAGGTGGTGGAGGGGAATAACTTTTCCGGGGGAGTCCATCGATGCATCCTGTCTTCTTAACAATTGCATTATAAAAAACGCTTCCTACCGATACAGCACAAGTGCGCACAGTAACAACCGGGGAGGCGTTACCCTGGACAATTCCTCTCCTACTATACAAAATTGCCTGTTTGAAGAAAGTTACTGGGCTATTCTTGCCCGGAATACTTCCCTGCCTGTGATTACCAACTGTGACTTTGTGGAGACCGATCCGACCTACGGGTACGGTGTCTGGAACGAAACCGGCACGGTAACCATCGTAGCAGAGAATTGCTGGTGGAACGATATCTCCGGTCCCTACCATCCGTCCCTGAATCCTGACGGACTGGGTGAAAGGGTGTCCAATAATGTGGATTTCACACCCTGGATTACCGAGACAGCCAAACCAATTATGGGTGATGTGAGCCTGAACGGTGAAGTGATGCCTTACGATGCTTCACTCGTGCTGCAACATACTGTCGGGAACATCACGCTGGAATCCAAGCAAGCTGATGTGGCTGATGTGTCGGGGAACGGAGAAATCTCAAGCTATGATGCATCGCTGATTCTTCAATATTCCATTGGGCTGATCACCAACTTTGCACAGGGAGGTAAGAAATCAGTCGTCATACAGGGTGAACCGATTGTTGCTGCACCGGAAAAAGTTTCAGCATCTTCAGGCGCAAGCGTCGAAGTCCCCCTCTTTTTGACCACCCCTGTTTCGGTGAAAGCCATAGATATGGAACTGGAAACCGATTACCGGCACCTGGAATTTATCGGATTGAACAGTGAAAACCTGCCGGGAGAGATCATGGTGGTTTCGGGATATGACGAGAATTCCGGGACCCTGAAAATATCGCTGGCCTCAGCGTATGACCTGGATATGAACCTGGCTGAAATGGGGTTGATTTTTAAAATCATGGATGTCGGGATGGAGGCCTCCGAAATTAAACTGGTCAGGCTGGTCTCCAATGAAATGGAGATAAGTAAGGTCGACATCACAGTGCGTGTCGAAAGCGGGGAGGATGCAACCGGATTCCAGGATGCACAGGGAATTTCATTCCTGGAGGTGTACAGCCGGAATAACCTGCTCATTGCCGATCTGCACCTGGTTTCGCAGCAATCAACACTGACCCTGTCCGTATTTGATATCAACGGAAGGTTAACCAACCAGATCATTGTCAGGAAGCCTGGTGCCGGACCGCATACATTCTCTTTCAGTCCGGAAATGAACGGTACCCGGAATCAACCCGGGATATATACGGTTTCTGTAAGAGGCGATGACTTTTGGTTGACCCGGAAACTCATTTTTAGATAGATAAAAACAATCCCATGATCAAGCCATTTCATCACTGGGCCGTTTCAGCCGTATTCATTCTTGTCTTAATGTTTGGACAGGGAAGGTACCTGGCAGCACAAACCACACCTTTAGGATTCAGCCTGTCGGATGTTTCGATTACGGAGAAGGATACCTTTGAGATAGCCCTGAGTGCTGATTCAATTCTGACAGGAAGCGCTGTGTATGCCTACCGGTTTTATCTTACCTATTCGCCAACCTATTTTGAATTCATAAGCCTTGAAGGCACGGGATCCATGCTCTCTGACTGGGGAGTCCCGGTTCTGAACAGTTCCAATGCAGGCACCCTGGTAATGGCTGGTGCCGGAACTGAGCCACTCACCGGTTCGGGGGAGATGATCTACCTTAAATTCAGGTCACTGAGGGCTGGAAATGCCTATATATCCTTCAATACCATGGAAAGTTACCTGAATGAACGGAATCCTTCTTCCATTTTTACAAACGGGTATATCACTGCCACGGCAAGGTCGTATCCCAATATCTACCCCGACCAGGCGCAGTTGTTCATTGGCGATGAGGTGCAGATGTCCGTATCGGGAGGTGAGGCTCCCTATACCTATTTAGTGAGTAATTTGCAGGTTGCCCAGATTACCGACGGCAACAAGGTGAGGGCGATCGGACCTGGAACGACAAAGGTAACGGTTACTGATGGGAATGAAGAGACCTCCACCACCACTGGTTTGTTCGACATCAGAGCCATCAGGATGGATCTTGAAGAGGTATCTGTATGGCCGGCGGACTCCTTTTATATCCCTGTTAAGCTGGAAGTTGCGCCTGGAACAACCGTATATTCGGGACGTTTCGAACTCGCTCACAATACAAGCCTGTCGGGGCTTCCAGGGGAGATCCTGCAGGGAGATTTCCCCATTATAATTGAAAATAATGCAACAACCGGCCGGATGACGGTTTCCTTTGCATCCACTTCGGGGATCACCGGAAACGGTGTATTGTGTTATCTTCACTTCAGGGCCAATACAAGCGGCAATCAGAACGTGCGTTTTGAGAATATGCGTTTCAACGAAACCCTCCTGGCCTGGACGTCAAAAACGAATTATTACATCGATGTCTATTCGCTTCCAACCCTGAATATGGTTCCGAATACCGGGTCCATGATGTGGGGAGAGACTGTAAAGATCAATGTGTATAACGGAACGGCTCCCTATACCTGGTCCGTGTCAGATCCTGCACTGGCCTCCATTGATTTGCAGGGCAACCTCTCCGCCCATTCAGGAGGACAAGTGCGTGTTACCGCAACAGATGATAACGGGGCAACCGTAACGAGCGGATGGTTTACCATCAACGACAATAAAGTATCGGTCCACCCGACGGACGGTATTCTGGATACCGATACGCAGGTACCCATTCTGACTTCATCCCTTCCTCCGGGAAAAGCCATCTTTGGATTCAAAGCCGGTTTCAGTTTTGACAACAATTACCTTGAATTTGTAAAAGCAGAAGCCGCCGGTGGCTCAGGCCTTGTCCAGGCAACGCACTCGGAAAACAGTATTGAGGTTGTGGGAGCTTTCAGCCAGGGCGTCAGCTCGGGGATCATTGGTTACCTTGTTTTCAGGATCAGGAATACGCTGTCACTCAATGCGAGCACACCGGTACAGTTCACCTCTTTTTCCGGTAACGAGAACAGCATTTTTTCCGTGCCGGAAGATGGTTCCGTTCGCAGGGTGGAGCAAATAAGTTACCGTCCGGTGGCCATTGCAGGAATCGATTTTTCCATTCAGGAAGGAAATACTGGTCAGCTGGACGGGACAGCTTCCTTCGACCTGGACAACGATCCGCTTACCTATCATTGGAGCGCACCGGCAGACATCATCCTGGATGATTCCACATCTTCCGCGCCGACATTTATTGCACCTTATGTAACAGAGAATACCGTTTATACCATAAGCCTGATTGTCAGCGACGGGACTGCTTACTCCGATCCGTCTGAGGTGAATGTAACGGTCCTGCAGGTTAATTTAAGGCCTGTTGCTGATGCCGGTCCTGATGCCTCTTATGTGGAAGGAAGTTCAGTTTCACTTGAGGGAAGCAATTCATTTGATCCGGATGGAGATGCACTTTCCTATACCTGGAGTTCCCTTGACGGGATTGTGTTGTTTAACCAGACCAGTCCGCAGCCCTCCTTTATCCTGCCGCAGGTGCAAATGAACAGCACCTACCGGTTTACACTGGTTGTCAACGATGGGGCGCTGAACTCCATTCGGGACACAGTGAAGATCACGGCAATACATGTCAATAAGAAACCGGTTGCCTATGCCGGAGGTGATTTCAGCCTGAATGAAA
>CAYOSB010000227.1:0-657 GCA_964406495.1 uncultured Bacteroidaceae bacterium
ATACATCCTTTTGAGATATTCTTTTTTTCAGGATCGACAGAAGAAGTACATAAAGAGATCGTAACACTGGTCACCCAGGTCCTGGTAAAGAATGACGATCCGGCATTCAGTGCGCCTACCAAGCGTGTAGGCAAGATTTACTCGCGTGCGGAAGCAGATCGCCTTGCTGCAGATAAAGGATGGACCTTTAAGGAGGACAAGAAGAAGCCTGACGGGTGGCGGAGGGTAGTGCCATCTCCCCAACCCATAGGAATTATGAATGAGAAAGTGGTTGAGACACTGGCACGACAGGGAACAATCGTAGTCGCTGCAGGTGGTGGAGGCGTCCCGGTATATATCGATGAGCAGGGCAGGGTAAGGCCCGCAGAGGCAGTGATCGATAAAGACAGTGCGTCCGCTTTGCTGGCTTCACAAATCGGGGCAGATGAATTTTATATCCTTACGGATGTGCCTTTCGTCTATGTGAACTATGACACGCCGCAACAGCAGGAACGGGAGTTTCTCGATTACAGGGATACGAAAGCGTATCTGGATGCCGGCATGTTCGGGGAAGGGGATATGGCACCGAAAATAAGGGCATGTCTGAATTTTATTGAAAAAGGAGGCAGTAAGAGCGTGATTACAGAAGCTTTTAAGCTTGAGGACAAAAGTTATGGC
>CAYOSB010000227.1:667-6569 GCA_964406495.1 uncultured Bacteroidaceae bacterium
AATTACCTATGAATACGAAGATTAATCTAATTTTGTAGGCCTGGTCAATTATCTCAACCGGGTCAAATAAATATAACTGATCATAAAAATACATCTGATATGGCTTATAATTTAAGAAACAGGAATTTTCTGAAGTTGCTTGATTTTACTCCGGAGGAGATCCGGTTCCTGCTGGACCTCAGTTTTACGCTTAAGAAAGCAAAATACAGTGGTACAGAAGTGCCCAGGCTGAAAGGGAAGAGCATCGCGCTGATCTTTGAGAAATCATCTACAAGGACACGGTGTGCATTCGAAGTGGCTGCTTATGAGCAGGGTGCGCATGTAACCTACCTGGGACCCTCGGGATCGCAGATAGGTCACAAGGAGTCTATGAAAGATACTGCCCGCGTACTGGGACGCATGTACGATGGTATCGAATACCGTGGTTTCGGTCAGGATGTCGTGGAGGAACTCGGTAAATATGCTGGTGTACCGGTTTGGAACGGACTGACCACGGAGTTTCATCCTACCCAGATCCTGGCAGATTTTATGACCATGCTGGAGCATTCCGAAAAGCCCCTGAACCAGCTTTCCTTTGCTTATCTCGGCGATGCAAGGAACAATATGGGAAATTCCCTTTTGGTGGGGGCGGCCAAAATGGGCATGGATTTCAGGGCAGTGGCCCCAAAAGAATGTCAACCCGATGAAGCACTCGTGAAACAATGCAGGGAGATTGCCGGACAGACCGGTGCCTCCATCACCATTACCGATGATGTAGATGCAGGTGTGAAAGGGGTGGATTTCCTCTATACCGATGTTTGGGTATCCATGGGTGAAGCGGAGGAGGTATGGAACGACCGTATTCAACTGTTGCAACCCTACCAGGTGAATAAAACTGTACTGGAAAAGACCGGTAATGAAAACGTCAGGTTCCTCCATTGTCTTCCCGCTTTCCATAACCGGGAAACCAACGTGGGTGAGGAGATATATAAAAAATTCGGGATTGAAGCCATGGAGGTCACTGACGATGTGTTTGAATCAGAGCACTCCCTCGTCTTCGATGAAGCTGAAAACCGGCTGCATACCATTAAGGCCGTGATGGTGGCGACGCTGGGAGCCTAGCCTGATGTTTGCATGATGCAGGTTTCTGCGTGATATAAGGACCGCCGGAGATGTACAGATCCTGGATCACTGGGGCAGGGTTGGAGAAAATTTGCATCGGCCACCTTACCTGTCCGGACACTCCGGACCCTGGCAAAAGGAGCGCATTGGCCGTTTCCCGGGGATGGCACCGGGAAAACTAATTGAACAGTGGAGCTACCGCACCATATAAAAGATGAACAGGAACAGCATTGTGGCACACACCATCATCTTCATCCCAACACCCAGGAGAAATCCCAGGAATGAACCCCAGCCCGAACGCAATGCCTCCTGCTGTTGCTTGCCGGTCAGCAATTCCCCAATGAATGCCCCGGCAAAAGGACCCAGGATAATGCCGATTGGTCCCAGGAACAAACCGACGATCAGACCAATGGTCGCACCCCACATTCCAGCCCTTGATCCGCCCCACTTTTTTGTGCCCCAGACCGGAACGACATAGTCCAGTATGGTGACAAGAATGACCAGGAACAACATGATCCAGAGGGACGTGTCGTAGTTGACATTGTCAGCCACATACCGTGTCCAGCGCAGCAGAAGGTAACCGACCCATGCAAGGGGCGGTCCAGGTATCACGGGCAAAGCACTGCCGATGAATCCTACAATGATCAACACGATCCCGCCGATGACCAATACTACTTCCATGCCTGTACCATATTGAGTGATGTGATGGTTCCTGGTATGCTGCTGACAAATGTATAAATTCTCCGGGTTTTTTGATCGTTTCAAATGAAACAAATCTTAATGCAACATTATTTTTGAGATTTTACATATTTTCCTATATTTATATACGATAAGCACTTTGAAATGAATTCCCTCACTATTACAATAATTTATATCAAATGACAACAGCTTACCGAAAGCATGTATGAAAGATAGTGAAAACCTATATGACAAAATCCGGGAATTGATCGGGAAGGATCCCGGGCAGCTGAATATCATGGAAGATATCATTGATGTTGATCTGCAGGTGGAATATTTCGAGTATTCAAAGCGAATCTCACAGGAATATGACAGCGACTGGGCACTGGACCAACTCGACCTGCTCAGTGATCCTGATTATCCTCCTGATGGTAAAAAGCAACTGCTGGCACGACTTGCCACCATGGAGGATGTGACAGCCTTCAGGGCCATTGAATCCTATGCACAGCATCCCGACAAAGGGCTGAAGGACTGGAGTGCCCTTGCACTGCAGGAATCCAGGATGCACCTTGAAAGTCACCTGCTGGAAGAAAACCAGGTATTCATTTCCACCGGACTGGGTGGTAAAAACAATAAGCTCCGGTATTTCCTGGTACTGATCGCAAGGAACCGCCAGGAATTTAATGCGTTCCAGCTAAAGATCATTCAGGATGAATTTCCTTATGTGATGCAGCAGTATGATGCAGAGATCGAAGAATTTGAATCATCCGGCTACCTGGCAACCTTCACATTGCTGCTTCCCATTCAGTTTGCTGTGAAAGAGGTGTTTACTGAAGGGATCAATGCATGCAATCAATATGGGGATTTTCTAAGGGACAATTGCATCGTCACCAACGTAAAAAGACTTACATTTCTGGAGGTGGAAACATTTATTGAGCAAAAGAATGCCACATGAATACTGCTTCCTGCTGATGATACAGAAACAATTTGATACTATGTACCCTGTTGGTGAACGCTAAGGTTAGACGCTACTGTCGTCCAGGTCCTCAAATTCTACATTCGTAAAATCCTTGTTGTCAGCAGTTACCTCTTCCTTTTCGGCGCTTTCTGCCTCCTCGACCTGAACATCCTCCGGGTCGATCATTTGCGGATTCGCTTCCCGGATGAATTCAATAACTTCGTTTAAACTGTTGGCAAATTTGTCAAAGTCTTCTTTGTAGAGAAAAAGCTTGTGCTTTTCATAAAAGAATTTGCCATCCCTTCCAAAACGTTTCTTACTCTCTGTGATGGTAAGATAATAATCATTCCGCTTCGTAGCCTTTACGTCGAAAAAATAAGTCCTCTTTCCGGCCCTTACAACATTCGAGTGAATTTCTTCCCTGGGCTTTCCACTTGCCATTCCATCTTTTTTTTCTGTTCCTTCTTCGTTCATTTCTGATGATTTAGTTAGGGTTCTTCAGATTTTCAGTTGATGATTCCTATCCAAAAATGTAAAATATTTTGTTAATATTCAAATTAATATCCAAATGATGCTTGATGTCGATGGCAAAAGATTCAGAAAATTAGTGTAAATTTGCAGCATAATAATTTATAAAAGAGGTTCTTTTCAAATGATCAGCAGAAGGCAAATCCGTATCAAAACGCTGCAGACGTTATATGCTTACTATAATTCCGAAGACAGACAGGTGTCTAAAGCAGAGAAGGAGCTGCTCTTCAATATCAACAAGGCATATGATCTTTATCATTCCATCTTTGTTCTGTTGATTGAAATCGCAAATTATGCAGAATCACGTATTGACCTGGCCAGAAAAAAACTGGTGCCCACAGATCAGGACCTGGATCCCAATACCCGCTTTATTGATTCACGGCTGATTGAGCAATTCAGAAATTGCGACCAATTGCTTCGTTATATTGATGTTAAAAAGATCTCCTGGGTCAACTACCCTGAACTCATCCGGGAACTGCATACCAACATTACTGAAGACGAGCGCTTCAGGGAATTCATGTCTGCCGAGCATGTCTCATTCACAGATGAGATCAAGCTTTTTAACCACCTGTTAACAGTTATCATATACCCAAATGAACACCTTGAGCAGGTCCTGGAAGAGCAGAGCATTTACTGGACCGACGACCTGGAGTATATGATCAGCATGGTGATCAAGACGTTGAAAAGGTTCAGGGAAGATGGAAAACAAAAAAATCCGCTGTTACCTCTGTATAAACCGACTGAAGGGGCGGATACTCCTGAAGACAAGGATTTCGCGCTAAAGCTATTGCGAAAATCCATTGCCAACAAAGAAGAGTATATTGGTTATATCAAGGGCAATACAAAAAACTGGGACCTGGACCGGATCGCTTTTATGGATATCCTGATCATGCAGATGGCCATTGCTGAATTCATCGGCTTTCCTTCCATTCCGACCAAAGTAACGATGAACGAATATCTCGAGGTTTCTAAAGTATACAGTACAAGCAAAAGTAATGTTTTCATTAACGGGGTGCTGGATAAAGTGGCTATTCAGCTGAAGGAAAGCGGGAAGATACGTAAATCAGGTAGAGGTCTTATTGGAGAATTTGATGATAGACCGCAGAAATAAATTATCTTTGCACTTCGAATGAGACAAATTGTCGCATACGGGATGCTTTTTTTGTTCCTGTTTGCCTGCAGTTGTGGGAATGGAAAGCAAGATTCAAAAATAGCACAGGGTACTTTGAAGGTACAAAGCGAAGGGATGCCGGTGATCCGTTTTGATTCCCCGGAGAAAGACCTGGGAACCGTCAGTGAGGGCGAACAGCTGGTCGCGTGGTATGAATATACCAACAGCGGGACAGCACCCCTGGTGATACAGGATATCAGGGCAGGATGTGGTTGTACTGTTCCCCGTTGGGAAGATACACCACTGGCACCTGGAGGTTCCGGTTCGATCAGGGTCGTGTTTAATTCCAAAGGAAAAAGAGGCACCCAGAACATCCGGATAACAGTGCGGTCGAATGCTGAAAATGACAGGGAAGAACTCTATTTGAAAGCAAAAGTTGAAAATAAACCTTAATTGAAATAAACATTTATTATGAATTCATTATTTGTATTGTTACAGAATGACGCAACACCGGGAACGCCGGGTATGCAATCGCTGATCTTTTTAGTGCTGATCATCGTTGTCTTTTACTTTTTCATGATCCGTCCACAAGTGAAAAAGCAAAAGGAGATGACCAATTACAGAAATAGCCTGAAAAAAGGGGATAAGGTGCTTACCAGCGGAGGTTTGTACGGTAAGATCAACGATGTAAAGGACACTACAGTTACACTGGAGATCGCTGATAATATCGTTGTTAAAGTTGACAAGACAGCGATCGTAAAGGATGCATCGGATACGAATGCAGCTGCTAAGAAATAAACTGTAAACTTCAACTTCCCGGGAGTTCACCTGTCATCGTGCAGGATGAACTCCTTTTTTTTAGTAATTTTATTTGCTGATGGCAACAGATGATCCCAGGGAAAAGTCCAGGTTTTCTGAATTCAGAAAAACGAAACACCTGGAATGGAAACGAAAGATGATGGTCTTCTCGTTCTTCCTGGCTATATCAGTTATTATCTGGCTGTTAAATGCCCTTAGCAAAAATTATACAACTGAGATCAATTACCCCATATCTTACAGCAATTTCCCTGAGAACAAGATCCTGGTCAGCGATGTACCCGACCACCTGGAGCTGAAGGTAAATGCTCATGGATATGCCATTTTGAGTTATAAGCTTACCAACCGGCCGGTTCCTTTAAGCTTTCCGTTGAACTCTTTTACCATGAACACCCTCTCAGGAGATACATCCAGGTTGTATGTGCTGACGCGCTATGCAAGGGAGCGGGTGGCCAGGCAACTTCCCAGTGAATTGCAACTACTGGAGATCTCACCCGATTCACTGATCTTTCAGTTCGCTACTGAAGTCAGCCGCAGGATCCCGGTGCAACCAGTGATAGATTTTGAGCCTGGCAGGACCTTTACATTGAAGAACAACGTAAAAATCAACCCTGACTCGGTGCGGGTTACCGGTCCTGACATTTATGTGGATACGCTGCAGGCTGTACCATCGAAGAAACTTAAATTAGGAAAACTGGAAAAAAGCTATT
>CAYOSB010000228.1:0-6565 GCA_964406495.1 uncultured Bacteroidaceae bacterium
TGACTACATAAGATCGGCAACCCAGCCGCACAAGCTTCATTCACAACTAATCCCCTGGACCTGATCGACATCAAGGTGTTCGTGGATGCGGATGCCGATGACCGGTTAAGCAGGGTGATCCAGCGTGACATGAATGAGCGCGGACGTACTGCCGAGATTGTGCTGGAGCGGTATGAGAAAACCGTGAAACCCATGCACCTGCAGTTCATCGAACCATCCAAGCGCTATGCCGACATCATCGTACCCCAGGGCGGTATGAACGAGGTCGCCATTGATATCCTGCTGAATACCATCGAGAAAAAACTGGGGTGAGATCACCGCGGCCCCTCTTCGGTCACCAGGGGGCTCTCAACGACAATTTCAGGCCTTCTGCGATATCACGGCTTCTTTGCGACCACCAGGGCCTTTCTGCGACCATTTCGGACCTTCTGCGTTCACCACAGCTCCTCTGCGGTAAATGCCGGCGCTGCAGTGCCATCCTACTCCATCACCACGTCAATGATCCTGAAAAAGATCTCCGTATTGCGCAGGATGCCCCTGAACTTCTCCGCACCGGGACCATACGCCAGAAGTGGTACCAGCGATGCAGAGTGCGTTTTGGTGGCAAACGAGGGGGTGATGGTGGCATAATCCTCACCATACCGTCTCTCTCCTGAAGCCCCGAGCGCGAATCCCCCGGTCTCGTGATCCGAGGTGACGATCACCAGCGTATTTCCATCCTTTTTGGCAAAATCAAAGGCCACCCTGACAGTCTCTTCGAAATCGAGCATCTCGGCCACCAGGTAGTCCGTGTTATTGGTATGCCCCGCACCGTCGATCTGTGCACCCTCGATCATCAACAAAAATCCGTCGTCGTATTCCGACAGGTAATCCAGTGCGATCCCGGTGGCTTTTGGAAGAAAATCCTTCCGTCCGCCGGTCATGGGTGGCATATTGTCCATGGCAAGCAGGAACCCGTAGCGGGTGTCCGGTTCCGGCCTGCGGATCTTCTTCAGCCTGTCCATGTTCATTTCGATGTTGTTTTCTGCAAAAGCATCTTTCCCGTCGGTCCTGATAAAATATTTGATCCCGCCCCCGGCAAAAAAATCAATCCCGGAAGTGAGGAGGTCATCGGCGATATCATAATGCATGGTGCGGTGCGACACATGGGCGTAAAATCCTGCAGGTGTGGCTCCTGTGATGGAGGCGGTGGTGATCACACCCGACCTGTACCCGCGCTCTGAAAGGATCTCGTTGAGGTTGGGCCTGATCAATGTATCGGTATCCACTCCAACGGCATCATTGTAGGTTTTCATCCCGGTAAACATCGCGGTGGATCCGGCTGCAGAGTCGGTGATCTTGTGCGTTGCGGATGATGTTTCCACGAGCCCCACATTTCCGAAGAAGCCAAAGACAGGTTCATCCTCACCATAATAATAGGGGATGGTGAGCTGTGCGGTTCCCATGCCGTCCCCGATCAGGATGATTACGTTTAACGGTCTTTTATCTACTGCCCCCTGTTGCGCGGACACACCATTGACAACGAAGAACGCAATAAGCAGGTATCGTGTTATTTGTTTCATACAAATCGTGTAAGCAGAGCGGTTCAAAATTCGTGCCCTTGTCTAATGTAACTGTAATATAGAGGATTTGTTTGCATGTTACAAGGTTCATTTGCAGGAAATGCTGATATTCCTCAGGAGTTGCTGCTCCCGGGACACCTCGTCAAAGAAGTGTTCAATAAATGTAAGCATTTCCAGTTTTTCATCCAGGTCCATGTATGGGAACGACTGCAGCAGATCATGAATCTCCGGACTGTATCCCCGGAATTCAGCAATCACTTTGCGTTGCACCTCTTCTGACCTGCACAGCCCGGTATAGTACCGGTGGGTCACTTCCGAGATGGGGACCTGGGCAGCAGGTTTGGCATACACCGTATTGACGATCCCGGTAAAATCAAAATCATAGGGGACAGGGATGTAGCTTTCCAGTCCGTCATGCCTTACCCTGAAGATCTTTACATTGTGGGCGCCCGTGATGGAATAGTCGGTATTGCCGATCATATAGTTGAACATGGCCAGCCGGTCCATGACATCAGGTTGCATGTTGTGCATCGCCAATTTTTCATTGTCCGTGTAGAAGCCATTGAAGCGGTCTGCCAGCATTTCTGTTGGTTCGATTGCAAAGGCCCATCCTTCGAGGGTTTTGTCTTTCCGCCCGGTATCAATATAAGTGATCCGCAACAGGCGCACCCGGAAACTGTAGGGTGAAATGATGTTGTAGATCTTGTAGGCCAGGTACTCCTTCAGCAGGTAGTCCTGGTAGAAGTCCCTCCGCATGCAATGGGTCACGATCTTTATTTTCTCCACACCATACAATGCGTCGGATTCAATGCTTGATTTTTCAATTTTCATCCAGAAGGGTGGAAGGTAGCAGTAGGATTTCCTGAAAATCCCCCTCGTCCGGATCTCTACCTCGTAGGGGATCATGCAGGTGTCGTTAATGTTGCAGTACAGTTTTGCGTCCAGGTAAGGTTCTTCAATCCTGGTCCGCTGCAAGGACTTCAGATCGAATTTCAGGGTGAGATGTAAAGGATCCTCCCGGTCGAAGAAATCATCGAAATAGGTAAGGGAATCCCAGCAGGGATCCTGCCGGGTGCTTTGCCCGGCATGTACAGGAGTATCTCGTTCAGCACGGAAAGTTTTCTTCCCCGGCACTGAGGCGGTACCATTGTATTCAGATACCAGGGGCAATGATCCCGGGACCGGTTGTACGGACATCATTTGCCCTGTTGCCGGGAGTGAAATGCCCATAGCTACAATGAGCCATATGTAGAAGGTATACTTCAACAACATGCGTTGGTTTACATCAGTTTGTCATTGGTCGTTTTAATGAACTCCAGTACCTTGTCACGTCCTGTTCCCTTCACTGCGGAGGTCTCGATGATCAGCGGCAGTTCGTCCCAGCTTTCCGAGAGGATCTCTTTCATTTCGCTGATGGTCTGGTGCCGTTCTTTCTGGTTGACCTTATCGCACTTGGTGTAGAGCAGTACAAACGGCAACTGACTGTCGCCCAGCCACTCGATGAAATCCAGGTCGATCTCCTGCGGAGGGATCCTGCTGTCGATCAACACGAAAAAACAGACCAGGTTGGATCGGAGTGCACCGTACTGCTCGATCATTTTCGCAAAAGCCTCCCGCTGCTTTTTCGATACCTTGGCGTATCCATAGCCCGGAAGGTCACACAGGTACCAGCTGTCATCGATCAGGAAATGGTTGATCAGCCGTGTCTTTCCAGGTGTGGAAGATATTTTTGCAAGACTTTTCCGCGCGGTCAGCATATTGATCAGCGAGGATTTCCCCACATTCGATCTCCCGATAAATGCGTATTCCGGCAGATCGCCTTTCGGACACTGCGCGACCGTCTGTGATGATGTGATAAACTTTGCCTCTTTAATGATCATATATAATTCTTTTTTCTATTACCAGCAGGTTACCTGTGACTGTCAGCATCAATATTTAACAGCCTCCATGAATCTGTATCTGCCTCCACATATCCGTATCAGCCTCCACTATATCCGTGTCAGCCTCCACATATCCGTATCAGCCTCCATGAATCTGTATCTGCCTGCATGAATCTGTAACAGCCTGCAGCATACCTGTATTTGATGCTGCGCGGTTCATGTTGCTAATATAGAAAACAAAAATGTACCTTTGTAATATAATTGCTGAACCCATGACAAAACTATCCGTGAATATCAATAAGATCGCAACACTGCGGAATGCGCGCGGAGGGAACAATCCGGATGTAGTGAAGGCCGCCATTGACTGCCAGCGCTTCGGTGCGCAGGGGATCACCGTTCATCCGCGGCCCGATGAAAGGCACATCAGGTATGCAGACGTTCGGGCGATCAAGCCGCACATCACGACTGAATTCAATATCGAAGGGTATCCGTCCGATCAGTTCATGGACCTGGTGCTGGAGGTTCAGCCCGACCAGGTGACGTTGGTGCCCGATCCTCCTGATGCCATCACCTCTTCGGAAGGATGGGATACGATCCGGCACAGGGAATTCCTCGTGGATGTCATCGGAACATTGCAGGGGGCAGGCATACGTACTTCCATTTTCATTGATACCGATCATGAGAAGATCCGGGGCGCCAGGGATGTAGGAACCGACCGGGTGGAATTGTACACGGAGCCTTATGCAAGTGCTTTCCCAAAGGACCGTGATAGCGCTGTTGAGGCGTATGTCAGCGCTGCACGCGTGGCGATGAATTCAGGCCTGGAGTTGAATGCCGGACACGATCTCGATCTGCACAACCTGAAGTATTTTGTGGCCTGTATCCCTTATATACAGGAGGTCTCCATCGGTCATGCACTCATCTGCGATGCGCTCTATTACGGACTGGAGAATACCATTAAAATGTACCTCCGCGCCCTGGAGAAATAGCGCTGTCCGTATTCTCCGGTTGCATTCTTGTTGTTCATTGCATCCCTTTATACACGACGTGTCCCAATTTGGTTACTCCTGCAGCTTGTTCTGCTCCCTGGAGAAGTAAACTTACCCCAAGAAGTACTTCAGGTTTTTTACCAGCAAATCCGGTTGCTCGGCGTGTACCCAGTGCCCGGAATTGGGGATGGAGATAATTTCCGCCGTGGGAAACAATTTTCTGATGGTGTCGTGATCTTCCGGACGGACGTAGTCCGAGTTTTCTCCCCTGACAAAACAAACCGGGAATCCTTTGATGCCGCCTCTTTTGATATGCTCGTCTGTCGGCAGGCCACCCATGATTTCGTCCAGTGAATTTTTAAGTACCGGCAGGTTGATCTTCCACTTGAATGACTGGTCACTGTCCCGTGTGAGGTTCTTCAGCAGGAACAGGCGGATGCGTTCCGATCCGATCTTGACTGCCAGTGCTTTGGAAGCATCCTCACGCGATTCCAGGCTGTCGAGGTCCAGCTCCATCATCGCATCGATCATCCTGGCATGGTTGGCAGTCATCATCGAATTATCCACCGCGTCGAGGTAGGAAACAGGCGCAATGTCCACCACGATGAGTGATTCAACCCGCTCCGGCCAGGCCATGGCAAAGGCCATCACCGTCTTGCCGCCCATGGAATGTCCAAGCAACGTCGCTTTTTCAATCCCCTGGTCATCCATAAACTCCCTGAGGTCGTCGCGCATGGCTTTATAGGTATGCTGGTCAGCCTGTGGCGAATCTCCGTGGTTGCGCTGGTCCACAACGAACACCTCGAACTGGTCCGACAGATCCCGTGCGATGGATACCCAGTTGTCAGATGCACCGTACAGTCCGTGCACAATGATCAGCGGCGGACCCGCATCCCCGTATTTTCTGAAGAAGAGTTTCATATTAATCCCTCTATTTTAACGACTACTTTTGTTGTAATCGGGTTATTATTTTTGAGACCAAGTGTGTATGTTCAACCGGTCACTGTACGCCCGGGCCAGTGGCACATATGCCGGTGAGCCAGGTTCAAATATCCTGTTCACTTTTCATGTATTCTGAAGAGAGCAGCGCGATCCATTCAGAGATACTGCGAAACGCCTGCTGGGTCTCCTCCGAAATTTCTTTTTGCTGCAGCTTCAGGATCAGCAGTCCGTACAACCCGTTCAGCGCAAGCTGCACATCATTTTCTCCTGAATGTCCCGCCCGCATGCGCAGCGCGTCGATATTTACCTTGGCTTTATCGTATGTGTCCTTGAATTCATTGTTCAGCGGATCGTGGAGTATTTTTACATTCAGCTCATTCATGCTGTTGGCGATCTCATTCAGGAACTCCATGTGCCCTTTTTTTTCCTTTCCCTCCGACTTCAGCCTGTGGATCAGTCCCTTGTACCATTCAAGCATCTCACGTTTTACGTCGTATTCGGCATCAAACTGGCTGATGATCGCCTGGTCGATCTTCACCGGGTCAAATCCGTGCGCCCGGATCAGGTCCTCCACCTGGTACATATATATAAGGTATTCGGCAATATTCTCTTTTCGTTTCTGTTCCGCAATGATCATATCCTGTTGTATTTTCCGCAAAGTTAAAAAGAATCGGTAAAACTCCCCCTCCCCAAGCCCTCCGCATCTCCACATCTCCACTCCCCACGCCCTCCACATCTCCACTCCCCGCTCCCCGCCCATCACTCTCCACTCTCACTCTTCACTCTCCACTCTCACTCTTCACTCTCCACATCCCCACTTTCACGCTTCAATTGGTATAGTTTTTGATTTCGTATAATTAAATTATCTTTACAATGATGCTGGCAAGAAACCTCATATCCGACGTGGTACCGGCACTGAAAACTTCAGATACCGGGGAACTGGCCTTGAACTGGATGGAAATATTCAGGATCAAGCACCTTCCCATTGTGAACCATCACCAATTCCTGGGGCTGATCTCGGACCAGGATATTTACGATCTGAACAATCCGGCAGAACCCATCGGCAACCACGAGTTGTCCCTTTCACGCCCCTTTGTGTCAGATAATCAACACATCTATGAGGTCATCGAGGTACTTTCCCGCCTGAAACTGACCCTGGTGCCTGTACTCAGTGAAGATGCCAATTACCTGG
>CAYOSB010000229.1:0-6543 GCA_964406495.1 uncultured Bacteroidaceae bacterium
ATGAGTAAAAAAATAAACAAGGTATTACACTCTTTTGTAATGCCTTGTTTATCTACGTGAGCCATACTGGATTCGAACCAGTGACCTCTTGCCTGTCAAGCAAGCGCTCTAAACCAACTGAGCTAATACCCCGTGACTGCAAAAATAAGAAATGTTTTATTATAGCTCAATGATTCTGGAAATAAAAAATACAGCGTATCAATCAAGGACCAATACGCTGTTACTGAATGTACTTGTTCTTCCCGGAACGGATATCTACTCCAGGGTGTTCTCCTGGAAGTAGCCCTCTTCCTCAACCACTGCCTGGTACATGGTGGCAAAGGCAGCGCGGATCCAGATGATCGAGATGATCACTCCGAAAAACAATACGATCAGTCCCCCGATCGCGATAAAAAATGCAAGGATCCCCATCATGAAGATCTGTCCGCCATATCCTTTGGTCATTTCCCAGCTTTTGTTCAGGGCCTGGGTCAATTCCATTTCCCGGTCGATGACCAGGTAGGGTACAAAGGCAAGCCGAACGGCAAAAATGATCCCGGGAACGATCAGCATTATGATTCCGATCCCGATGATCAGTCCGACCACTACATTGGCTGCGACCGCATTCCAATAGTTTCTCTGGAACACCGCGAACATGTCCTGGATATCGAACGGTTCACCCCGTACAGCCTTCAGGAAGACCCAGTTCGTGCTGTACCCGATGGGTCCTGCAATGAAAATCCCGAAACCGATGGCAAAGAGCGTGAAAGGCACCAGGAACCATTCGAAGTTATCCACTTCCCATTGGAAAACTGCAGTAGGTCCTGATATAATGGCGTGTATGATCGTCACCGCGAGCAAACCCACGAATGACCTCCATATGATACTCCAGCTTGTGCCGTAAGCTTCCCCGGCAGTCGGAATAAGCTTTTGTTGATTATTATTTAGTATTTCCATGATCTTATACAATGGTTACAGTTCAAATGTACGAACTATTTTCTCCGGTTTTTAGCGACTTAAGTAGGATTCTGCGAATTCCAACTTAAGTAGGGGTATCCGGTACAATTAACTTAAGTAGTAAATTGATCTGAAGATGCTTAAAATGCTTTCAAAAATTATAAATTGCATTTCAATATACGATTCTCATGCGCATACAAATACAGCTACTGGCAATCCTGTTGGCCCTTATTTCGGGAATGATCGCGATCATCATTGCCAACAGGATGATGCGAAAATATCCTTTGCCCTACCTGTCGACCTACTTCTATTTTCTCATCTTCATTTATATATTTTCAGTATACAGCATCATTGGCTCCCAAACGCTTAAGAACATCCTTGAAAATCACCAGACACCTCCTGCAACCATCCAGTCGGCAGAGGCGATGCTGATCGCGCTGGGGATACCCTTCCTGATCCTTGCCTGGTACATGTTCATCAGGTTGAGCAGGGAGTTTTTTGGCAAACGGATGCCGCAACTTTTCGTGGCAGTGTATTTTGGTCTTTTTGCCGTGTCGTTCATCGGCTATGCTTTAATGAACCTCGACATCGGCAGCCTGGAGATGATCCAGTTCTTCATGGACAAAACGCAGTTGGTCTGGACTTTTACTGCTTTGATGTTCCTGGTGTTCATGCCTGCATTGGTGACCGTATTGATCAATACCCGGTCCCTGGGTGATCTCAACCAGCGAAAGGCCTATTACTGGTTCCAGGCATGGTATGCGGTCATCATTACGCTCAGCCTGCTCAGCCTGCATTTCAGTGATCAGCATATCTTTTTCGGACTGGCATTTATTGCAGCCCTGACTGGTTTTCACCTGGTCCCGGTGGTATTCCTGAACCTCTACCTGCAGCGTTATTATGTGCAACATGTGGAAGCAAATGAATTTGAAACTCATCTCGGACAGGTGATTGAACAATACGGGATCTCTAAAAGAGAGTCGGAGATCATAGAACTCATCTGCAAGGGGATGTCGAACCAGGAGATCAGTGATTCCCTGTTTATCTCCTTGCAAACAGTGAAGGACCATGTGCACCGTATCTTTATCAAAACCGGGGTGAAGAACCGGGTTCAGCTGACCAACCTTGTGGGGACCCGGGAATAAAATACTTGATCACTTTGGCACACAACCAGGATTGCTGCAGTCGAAAAATCCATTGAAATAGCTCCGTCACCCGGAAAATACACTTTGATCACGCATTCATTTTCAAAGGATCTTCTTTTTTGATCATCCAGAAATCCCTAAATCACTTTCTTTATCTTTGTGCATTAAAAAAAGGAACAACGATGGAGCAAAAGGAACATGTACTGGCAGTATTGGACCAACTCGACATCGGGTACGAAGTGCACGAGCATCAGCCACTCCCTACGATCGAGATCGCGATGGAGGTATGGAAAGACATCGATTGTACCCATTGCAAGAACCTGTTTTTCAGGAACCACAAGGGCAACCGCCATTACCTGGTGATCCTTGAGTCGAATCATCAGCTGGATATCCACGACCTGGAAAAGCGATTAAAACAGGGAAAAATCTCCTTTGCCTCACAGAAGCGCATGGACAAATACCTGGGGGTAAATGCCGGGTCGGTCAGCCCTTTCGGACTGATCAATGACACAGAAAATCATGTACATGTATTCCTGGATCAGCATCTGCTGAACGCCGAGAAGATCAGTTTCCATCCCAACGTGAATACAGCTTCCGTGGTCATTGCTTTCGATGATTTTAAAAAATACCTGGACTGGACCGGTAACACCTATGAATTCCTGGAATTATATTAATGCTTGATGGTTGACCGATATTTCACCAAAATAATCGCAAATATGATGTGTTGTTTTATGCGGGTTTTGTAATTTGTTGCAAAATACTTATCAACAGTAAAATATCATGGATACAAAAAATGCTAAAAGTCATGTTGCCCTTGTTGCCGGGCTGCACATTGGGTACGGCACACTGAAACTTATCGGTGCATTCGTTGTGTTTCTCGCCATGCGTTTTGCCTGGGGGTTTATCCCGGATGAAGAGGAGATCGCAATGGAAATCCTTGCCAGCCTGATCTCGATCTTACCCACAGTGATTGCCATCTTCGGGGTTGTGGATGTGTTTGCAGGGATCTCGCTGTTCAGCTATAAACAATGGTCGCGGGTACTTGTGATTGCCGTTTCTGTGTTGAATTGCCTGAATATTCCCATCGGCACAGGCATCGGGGTATATTCGATCTGGGCATTGATGCAACCGGAGGTGCAGGAGATGTTTGTATAAGATACCCATCATCCTGCAACCACAACCTAGCCCCTGTGCTGCAGATTTTTTCGCAAACCGGTACCTCTCAAACCAATGCGATTCTTCACGGAGTTTGAGAAAAAAGGGGGGCGGTTAATACCGCTCCCTCTCTTTATAATGTGTATGCAGCAACTCGTGCGATTTATGTCCCAGCGGTTCACCGAGAAATTCCCTGTAGAGTAATTGTACTTCCGGGTTTTCGTGGGATTTTCTCAGGGGCAAATGCATGTCCTCATCATAGATCGCAGCGGCACGTTTTTCCCTGATCTCCTGGTTGGTGGGAATCGGTTGTCCGCCACCGCCCAGGCATCCCCCCGGACAAGCCATGATCTCGATAAAATGTACATCGATTTTTCCATCTTTCACTGCCTGCATCAGTTCCCTTGCATTGGACAATCCATGTGCAACAGCACATTTCAATTCAACACCCTCCAGGAACTTCCAGTCATCCGTACAGCCTTCTATCTTCACCGAAGCCTGCCGTATTCCTTCAAATCCCCTGACCGGGGTGATGTTCAGATTATCGAAAGGCACTTCTCTTCCGGTAATAATCTCGTAGGCGGTCCTCAACGCTGCCTCCATCACCCCGCCTGTAGCGCCGAAGATAACAGCGGCACCGGTAGATTTTCCCATAAGTTTATCAAACTTGTCTTCCTTCAACAGGGTAAAATCGATACCGGCCTGGCGAATCATCCTGGCTAATTCCCGGGTGGTGATCACATAATCAACATCCTTGTAGCCACTCGATCTCATCTCAGGCCGGTCTGCCTCATATTTCTTGGCGGTGCAAGGCATAATAGAAACCGTTACAATCTTTTTGGGGTCCAGTTCCCGCGTTTGGGCATAATAGGTTTTTGCCAGCGCTCCGAACATCTGTTGTGGTGATTTACAGGTGGAGACATTTGGCAGATACTCCGGGAAAGTGTGTTCAATAAATTTGATCCATCCCGGCGAACAGGAGGTGGTCATGGGCAGGGCCACATTCTCCTCTTTGTCAACCAGGGCTTTTTTCAGCCTGGTCAGCAGTTCCGTTCCCTCTTCCATAATGGTAAGGTCCGCTGTAAAATCCGTATCCAGCACAGCATCAAAGCCCAGCCGTTTCAGGGCTGCTACCATTTTCCCTGTAACACGCTCACCGGGCGCCAGTCCAAGGTCTTCACCGATGCCTACCCGCACAGCGGGAGCAGTTTGCACCACCACATGTTGCTCAGGATCCAGGATGGCATCCCATACTTCGTCGAGGTAAGTTCGTTCAACAAGTGCCCCGGTCGGACAACGGTTGATGCACTGTCCACAATTGGTACAGATCACTTCTGCCATGGAGTGGTTATAAAAAGTACTTATTTTCTGCTCTACACCCTTATAGGCCACACATAGCGCATTCACACCCTGTAATTCCTGGCAGGTGCGAACACAACGCTGACACCGGATACATTTACTGTCATCCTTCTGAATGGAAGGTGAAAACCGGTCAATGGTATAATCCTTATGCTTGATCAGGTCCAGGAAAATATGATCACCGACACTGAATTCATTGGAAAGGTTCTGGAGTTCACAGATTCCGTTTTTGTAACACTTGGTGCAATCGGCATTATGCTCCGACAATAACAGTTCGATCACATGCTTCCTGGCTGTTCGGACTTTCAGTGAGTTGGTAAGAATTTGCATCCCCTCCGCGACAGGCGTGGCGCATGCTGCCAGCAAGGCTTTTCCGCCCAGCTGTTCAACCACGCAAACACGGCAATTTCCTGCCACACAGAGGTCATCGTGGTGACAAAGTACCGGGATCTTAAAATTGAGTTTCCTGGCAGCTTCCAGGATAGTGGTTCCTTCCGGAACTTCCACCAGTAAGCCGTTTATTGATAATTTTACCATAACAGGTCTATTTTCTGTTTACAATTAATAAATGATCTCTTCCTTGAAATTTTCCACGATGGAACTGAAGGCATTTCCAACAGATTGTCCCAGTCCACATTTTGCAGCAATCTTCATCGTGGCAGCCAGCTTCACCAGTTCATCCAGGTACTTGTGGCTCTTTTCACCTTTTTTCACTGCTTCGATGCCTTTGAGCAACTGCTGGCATCCAACACGGCAAGGGGTACACTGACCACAGGATTCATCGGCAAAGAAATCCAGGTAATTGTGCAGTACGTTGTACATGGATCTTGAACTATTGAAGAGTTTCATGGATCCGCCAGTAGGCACGCCCTCAAAGCCAATGATGGTTTCATCAAACCTTTTACGTGGCACACAAAATCCTGCGGCACCTCCCACCTGTACCGATTTGGTGTCTCCGTCGCCGAATTCATCCACAAATTCCCGAACGCTCATCCCCAGTTCCAGCTCGTAGATACCGGCTTTTGGTGTGTCGCCTGAAACAGAGAATACCTTGGATCCTCTTGAATCCTTCGTCCCCAGTTCCCTGAAATGCGTCGATCCGTACTTTTGGATCATTACGGTATATACAAGGGTCTCGACGTTGTTGATGCATGTAGGTTTACTGAACAATCCAGATTTGGTGGGATAGGGAGGTTTATTCCTTGGTTCCCCGCGTTTTCCTTCGATTGACTCAAACAACGCACTCTCTTCTCCGCAGATGTAGGCTCCACTTCCTAATCGCAGCTCAATCCGGAAGTCATGCCCGAAGTCCTTCATTAACTTCTGGAAGTCTGAAAGCTTTTGCTCCAGTTTTGGCACCAGGAACTTATACTCTCCACGCAAATAAATGTAACCGATTTTTGCCCCGATGGCCCACGAAGCAATTGCCATTCCGCAAAAGACTTTTTCAGGTACCATATCCAAAATCTCCCTGTCCTTGAAAGTACCTGGTTCACCTTCATCTGCATTACACACGATGTATTTATCCTCACCCTTTTCACGTGCAGCAAATTGCCATTTCAGCCCGGTGGGAAATCCGGCACCCCCCCTGCCCTTCAGCCCGGAGTCGATGACCGACTGGGTGATCTCATCCGGCTTGGATTGCAGGACCTTTTCGAAGATCTCTTTGCACGAAACCTTCTCGAAAATAAGATCTACTCTTTGTACAGGTATTTTTGTCATGTCATATATTTTTTGCCGGTTTTACTTCTGCTTGATATATTCCCTGAGCACTTCCGTAACCTTCTGTGGTGTAAGTTCCGTATAAGGTTCATCATTGATCAGCATGGCGGGCGCTTTGTGACACCAGCCGATACAATTGGTCTCCAGCAGACTGAACTTTCGGTCTGCAGTTGTTTCACCCAGTTTGATTTTCAGGGTCTCCTCAATGGTGTTGAGGATGGCATTC
>CAYOSB010000230.1:0-6107 GCA_964406495.1 uncultured Bacteroidaceae bacterium
ATTAAATATAAGAAGAGTATCAATCAGGTTGTTCATAGTATTGCTGCTAACGTTCAGCGGTATGTGGAGTTGCTGGCCCTGACCATAGGGAAGGGTGGCGCGACTTTTGCCCAACTTTCCGCCTTTTAATATCATGAATTTACGAATAGTTTTTTAATTTCTACCCTGCCCTTTCTGCAAAAGGCGTGACAAAAGCAATTACATATACCGCATGTTAGAGCGCGTGGGAATACTTCTGATTTCCACCGAATAGGCTTGCACACACTCATTCATAAACTACTTATAAAATCGCATAACTACTCGCCTGTTTTTAGCCCTTCCTTCCATTTCACTATTATCTGAAATTGGATCTTTCTTCCCAAATCCAAAAGTCCTGATTCTATCTTCTTCTATATCATGCTTTGTCAGATAATTAGCAATCGACTCAGCTCTTTTTAAAGATAAATCTAAGTTATAATCGTCACTGCCAGTGTTGTCTGTATAACCCAGAATATCAATTTTAAAATCATAGAAGCGTTTTAAAATCCTATTTATTCTATTCAGAATTGTATATGATTTTTCTGGAATTGAAAATGAATCAAACTCAAACAAGATATTTGGTATGAATAGAATATTTGCAGAATCTGAATAAAAATAAATATGTTCATTGTCAAGTCCTGGTTTTATTCTTTCTCCAATCTCAAGCATATTAATCGTTCCTGAAGAGGCAAATGATTTAGATCGCAGAAATATAGCTGAATCATACTTACCATCTCCAACATCTGAAATGCATAATTTAAAATGATATTTCTGATAAGGTATTGTGCGGAAACCGGTTGACAGTTGTACTGACATTCCGTCGAATTGGATGGAATATGATAAACAGTTACTTCTTCCAAGAACAAATTCTTCATTAGGTATGAAAAATTCACTGTTAATTGACGAGTTTAAGTTATCTACTGTAATAGGCATGTTATTACAGTATGCTATATTGTGCTCGCTCTGATTAACTGTATCACTTATAAAAAATGCAAACACATCATTCAATCCTTTGTTAACATATTCAGGATATTCTTCCGATGCAAATATGTAATCAAATGATACGCTATCCGAATTTGCAATAAAATCAAACTCTATGATAGCTGCATCATATGTTTTTCCATTAGCCAGCTTTTCCAGTTCTGAATCACCCGGGAAATGGCGATCAACACCGCTGCCGACTTTATCATTTGGTCCTATCACATCCCATACATCTCCCGTTGAAATTATAATTCCTTCACTAAGCGGAAAGTAAGGACATTGGTTGTTGAACATACCCAATGCATAGCGATTTCCAGAAGATTTAATGTTGTCAATAATAATATCTTCTGTATTGGAAGAAAACGAATTAAGAATATAATACATGTTTCGGCTTGTGTCAACGGAGAATTGAGCAAATGAACATATATGAAAAACAAAGACGAATAATATTATTGAAACACCTTTCAAAATGAACATAAACTACTTACATCAGCAAACAATTCAAGTCGCATAATGCTATTTCAATACAAATATACTTTTTTAATCTGATCGAGTTTTCACATTACGGGTATACTTTTATTCCAAGGTAGAAAACTAATTCAATGAACGATCCAAATATAAAAGTGCCCTGTTGACTATTCCCAGGCCTTTTGGCCAGTAGGAAACGGATTGCAATATTTTTTTTGATCGCATTTGGATGTATTGCATACGCCCTGGAGGGAATTTTATGATAAAACCCGATGCGCTCTAACGTTCCGGTTGTATGTGACGTTACCGCCTCGTTTTTTCTTATTAAAAATATTAATTTATTTCCAAGGTATATAGGAGCAATTGGCTGCTTGCGGTAATGATCACATACAACATGTTAGAGCAAGTACGATTATAGATCAATTGAAATATTGACTTTACCACCAAGCCCTTTTTCGACAATATCATAAAGGGTTTTCAATGTTAAATTACTTCCATTATTTTCAACCCTGGAAATGTATGTTCTTTTTTTATTTATTAATTCAGCTAGTTGTTCCTGCGTAAGCTTTTTTTCTTCTCTGGCTTTGCGCAGTAATATACCAATTTTGATGGATTCTAAATCCCGTTCAAGTTGATCTCTTCTTTCCGTTCCGTTTTTACCATAAACATCGTCTTTGATGTCTTTCCAACTTTTTGTATTCATATTATCTGGTTTTTTCATCGTAATACATTTTCATCAGCTTTATCGCTTTGTCAATATCTTTTTTAGGCGTTTTTTGAGATTTTTTTGAAATACCATTAAGTAAAATCACAAGTCTACCCTTGTCGAAAAAGCAAAATACCCGCCAAATATTTGATGCTAATTTTATTCTAGCTTCGTATAATCCATCAGTACCTTTTATATGCTTTAAATAATTTGATGGAACACGTTCATAGGTCTCTATGATCTCAATTACTTTAAAGATCTTATCCTGTACTTTGGTGTTTTGTTTTCGAAGAAAATCTTCAAAGTAATTCTTATATGCGATTACTTCTCTTACTTTGGTCATGCTACAAAGGTAACTTATAAGTTACTTATTTGCAAATTGTATCGGCAGGTAATTGTGTAAGTATTTGCTCTAACGTTTCGGTTATATGTTTTTGTGGTGACGTTCGGAGTATAAAACTTTGGTGTCCGGTTTAAATCTTATTAGTGTTAAATTTCTCATATATTGGAGTTTGCAAACCATGAAACATATAACATGTTGTAGCACGTTGATATTTAAATCAATCAGGATAACAAAATTTCTGCTGGTATTTTTAATCCTTTATATAGGGATTTTATCATACCCAAAGTCAGACTTCTTTTCCTATTAAGAATTTCGCTTACTCTGCTCTGACTACCAAGATATTTTACCATATCAGCTCTAGTCAATCCCATCTGCTCCATGCGAAATTTAATGGCATCAATTGGGTCAGGTGGAGCGATAGGATAGTGTTTCATCTCATACGACTCTACCAAAGTCACCAACAAATCAAGTTCATCTCCTTCTGGAGTATCCTTTTTTGCTCCCCACAATTCTTCAATCCTGTTAATAGCAGAATCATAATCTTGTTCTGTTTTAATTAGTCGAATATCCATAATCAAATCGTTTTTGCATCAATTTTATCATATTGTTTATGTGTCCCGATGAATCTTATGAAAATTATTTGGAATTCATAATCAACCGCAACTACTAATCTGTAAACATTACCTTTAATATTAAAAACCACTCTTCCGTCTCCGACAATACTTGCATTTTTATATTGACTTTTCAGTTCATTCGAATTATGCCAATCAGCTATTTTTGCATCGTGATACCAGGCTCTCAATGAGATTTCAGAATCTGTGTATTCTGGCTTTTCAAAAAACTCCCTAATAGTTCTAAAAGCAATAATTCTCATATTGCAAATATACAAAAAACAATTCGGATTTCCCAAATTGGGATATTTTCTGTTTTATCAGGCTGCTAGATGGTTCGTTGCCCAATGTGCTACAACGGTTGACAATATGAAACGGTTGGGTTTTCGGGCTTCGTACTTGTCCACCGACAAAAACGATGAAGCGAGAACCAAACCATTGCAAACCACTGAACCCCAACTGTTTTATATTGTGTGTTGTGTGTTGCTTTTATTCCAGAACTATCTTTTTAGTATCCATAATTTCGTTAGGCTTTTTAATTATCTGCAAATAATATAGCCCTGTTTTACCAAAATCAAGCAAGTCAATTTCTATTAAAGACTGATTAATATCAGATGAAAAAACTTTAGTTCCTATCGAGTTGATAATATCAATTTTAAAATCATGTAACTCAGAATACGAGTCTCCAAAATCTACAAATAATATTTCTTTAGCAGGATTAGGATAAACCTTTATTAATTTATTTTCTAGTTGAGAAATGTTCGTAAACGTCATATCAATGAAAAGAGTATCAGTTACTGATATTGTATCATAAATAGGAATAGTATCATATACGGTAATACTATCATATATTGGTATTGTATCGTAAATGTAAATTCTATCTATTGATGTACCTAATATATTTTCATAAGCACCAATATCAGGATTTGTACAAGAAGGATAAGGTCTATCGGAATTTAAAATATCATATGAGGTTATGTTCATGGTATTCCCCACACCAATACAAGCCGAACTAAATGATAAGGAGAAATCTAATGAATCAGGATTAGAAAAATATGGGTTAATAGAAAAGTTGTCTGTCCCAGTATAACCTCCTTCAAAATCAGTGTAATTTACAGTCAATGTATTTGGATAAATATCAATAGACGAGTATGTATTACTCCAAACTATTGAATTCTCAATTGATATTTTACTAAATTCTTCAGTAGTCCAAATGAGAGTATTTGATGTATTACCATAAATTGTAGCAAAATTAAAAAGGACGTCACATGAATTCGTTAATGAAATAATATTGTCTCCATTGTTATTTAATATTAGCACATTACTTATCTCTGGGCTACTGCCATTGAATCCAAAACATGAATGAGTAAAATCGTGGTTATTCATAACTTTCAGATTGCTTATTGTTGCATCTGCGGCGTAGAAAAAAATAGCATCACCAGTATTATTATCAATTGTAATATCTTGGATTGTAGGATTAGCTCCTTCTCTAATCATAACAGCACCATTTGTGTTTTCAGTTAATGATATTGTATTTATGATAGGTGAACCACCTGAAATAAAAAGTCCTCCAGCCCAATTCGTTGATGTGCAATTAGTAACTTTCACATTTTCAATGGTAGGGCTAGCATTGTAACATTTTACACCTCCACCATCACCAGCGTATCCATTAATCAGGGTTACCCCAATTAGTTTAGAGTTATTCGTTTCTGATGTTACAAATTTCACAACAGTCTCTGAGTTTTGTCCATCAATTATCACAGAATCTACATAGCTTTTCTGATTATTCATTAAATACAAAGAGCCAAGTACAATTTCTTTTCCCTTAAAATCAATGTTTTCAGTATAAGTTCCAGTTTGGATAATAATAGTATCGCCATTTGTAGAGTTATCAATTGCTCCTTGAATAGTTGAGTAATCAACAGGTACAACAATCTGATTAGCAGTTACAATATTTGAAATAACAATCATACTAATCAATAATAAAAATCGGTTTGTTTTCATAGGACGAAGTTTTTATTTGAGTATAAAATTATCTGTAAATAAGTCAGAATATGTTTTTTGAATTTGTTCAAGCTTTCTTTTTACTACTTTCTCAATTGGCTCATGAAGAAAAAATACATAATCACGAACTGAATTCATGCTAGCTCTTAAAACGTATATGTTCTTTGGTTTGGGAACAAGTTTTGTTGAAACTGCTGTAAATTTATTTCGGTATTGTTTTTCTGATTTTCTGTCTTTATGGTTATAAATAATAAGGGATTTTCCAGAATTGTATAATTGAACAATTTCTTTCTGCAAAACATGTTTTACATTTCCATACTTATCATCATAGGCAATCCCATTGTCAGGGTCTAAGAATAATAAATTTGAGACAGATAGTTTTTCTAAAGAATCGTTAATCCATTGATTACGATTATTCTTATTAGGAACATCAACTTTGTAATGATGATTTGCTTGAACATTTATTAATTCGAAAATATTTTCGACTTTTCTACCATCTTTTTCGATAATTGATAGTAGTTTTTGATATACTTTAGGTTCATATCGTTTTAAGTTTTTTCTATCGTTTCGCAAATAATCAATATGTTTTCCATCTATTTGTTTCTTTTCATAACAGTATTCTCGATTGTGGTAATACCAGTTTATTCCTAGAATTACATTCTTAACAGAATTAATCTCATTTAATAAGATAATCTTTGCAAAATCTCCTATATCACCTGTGTATTTATCTTTCATGTTAATGAATTTTCGAAGCACTATCGCCTCTTAAAGTTACACATAACGGTTACGTGTATGGTGTCGTTTGGCGATTCGAAGCACAAACCTATCAAACCGCTATAATGTTTATTAGATGTAACGCCTTTAATATTAGCACTATCCGCCAAATGCACTATACACGATGTTGTATGCTGGCCGTTTTCAACCTGTCAATCAGTCTTTTTATTATTTTTGCTGCACTTACTTTTTTTCGAATGGT
>CAYOSB010000230.1:6117-6515 GCA_964406495.1 uncultured Bacteroidaceae bacterium
CTCTTGACGCAAATTAGACTTTTGTGCTGGCTTGTAGCGTTTGCGGCATGTGCCTGAAAGCGAAGGGAAGGCATCAAAATTAATTAATCTATACAAATACCATAAACAATTAATCAGGTATGTATATTATTTCTCCGTTCTCTAATTGATAAGCTGTCCCTACTTTTTTCCCTCTGCTTCCATTAGTTTTCTGTTCATCACTAGCCTTATAAGTTTCAATTTTGTCTCCCTTTTTTGTAATAATTTCCATTTGTTCGGTACCTGGATTTTTCACCATCGTGAAATCATCTTTAGAGAATATTTCATTCATTTTATACCGGGCAACAAGAGCAACCATCAAAGCCAGGGCAAAAACCATGGCTACGTCAAAAAGGTTGGATACAGTTGCCATAGGATCT
>CAYOSB010000231.1:0-5688 GCA_964406495.1 uncultured Bacteroidaceae bacterium
GAAACATCTTTTGATGCAGGGGCAGATATCGTCAGTAACTATATATGGCGGGGAACCAAGTTTGGAACCGGTCCGGCCATTCAGCCCTATGTAGAATTCAGTGCAGGTAATTTTGCCATCGGCTCATGGGGGTCGTTCGGGTTCACAGATAATGAGGCTGCCGAAGCGGATCTCTATCTCTCCTATGGATTTGATTTTGGATTGAGTGTAGGGTTGACCGATTACTATTATCCTGGTACGCCTTATTCTGATTTCTCAACTGAAAGCGGTTCTCATGGTTTCGAGGTCAACCTGGGGTATGAGATCTCCGGATTTTCGATTGGTGCCAATTACATGTTGAATGAAGCGCCGGGGGCAGGGACAACCGGGGGAGACATGTATTTTGAACTGGGATACTCCTTTGAATCAGTAAGTGTATTTGCTGGCGGAGGTGACGGTTGGCATACTACATCGGGAGATTTTGCACTTTGTAATATTGGACTTGCCGTATCGAAAGAAATTCCTATTACCGAAAAATTTGCTTTGCCAGTCAGTGGATCAATGATATGGAATCCTGAAGCGGATCAGTATTACGTGGTCGTCGGTGTATCATTCTAAGCAGATCATAAACAGATAAAATCAACAGCAATGAAAAAGATTGAAGCAATCATTCGTAAAACCAAGTTTGAGGAGGTAAAAGACGCCCTTCATGACAATGGCATTGAATTTTTCTCTTTCTGGGAAGCCAGGGGTGTGGGTATGGCCCGCCAGAGCAGGGTATACCGTGGTGTAGCCTATGATACCAGCACTATTGAAAGAATTTACCTGTCAATTGTGGTCAGAGATATCAATCTACAGAAAACCATTGACACCATAACATCGTCGGCCAGGACTGGTGAAGTGGGGGACGGAAAAATATTTGTCTCCAATATTCATGACAGTATCCGGATCAGAACTGGTGAGGCAGGAGATGAATCATTGTATATCAAGGACTAATAAAAAAATAAAAAATCAAGATCATGGAAGGATTAACAATTTCGATAGATACCATTTGGGTCCTGGTTGCCGCGGTACTGGTAATGTTTATGCAGCCCGGTTTTGCGCTGGTGGAGTCAGGTTTCTCAAGATCAAAAAACACTGCGAACATATTAATGAAAAACCTGATGGACTTCTCCATCGGATCACTGGGCTTCTGGCTGATCGGTTATACCATCATGTACGGTGAAGATGTCGGGGGATTCATCGGGAAGATGTCATTATTCTTTAACAGCGATGCCATCAATGGTGTACCGGACAAAGCATCACTTATGTTCCAGACGGTCTTTGCAGCCACTGCTGCAACCATCGTTTCCGGGGCCGTTGCTGAACGAACCAAATTCTCAGCCTACCTGTTTTTCAGCGTCGCGATCACAGTGATCATCTACCCGATCTCAGGACACTGGGTATGGGGTGGAGGATGGCTCTCTGAACTTGGATTCCACGACTTTGCCGGATCAACTGTGGTTCACTCCGTTGGCGCATGGGTCGGTCTTGTTGGAGCTGCAATGGTAGGTCCCCGTTTGGGCAAATATGGAAAAGCCGGTGAACCCAAGGCGATTCCCGGATCCAACCTGGCGTTGGGAGCATTGGGTGTATTTATCCTCTGGTTCGGCTGGTTCGGTTTCAACCCCGGATCACAGTTGGCCGCTGCAGGTGAAGAAAACGCCGTTGCCATCTCACATATTTTTATTACCACCAACCTGGCAGCAGCTGCCGGAGCCGTAACTGCCATGATTGTTACATGGATGAAATACAAGCGACCGGGACTGTCGATTACCCTTAACGGTGCCCTCGCAGGGCTGGTTGCCATTACTGCAGGAACCGACGCAGTCAGCCCTGGTGGAGCAGTTGTGATCGGGATCATTGCAGGTATTGTTCTTGTTTATGGTGTGGCATTCATTGACAGGGTGCTGAAAGTGGATGATCCCGTGGGTGCAATATCAGTGCACGGACTCAGCGGGGCTGTCGGAACATTGCTCGTCGGAGTATTCAGCACCACTGAAGGTCTGTTATATGGCGGCGGAGCAAAACTTCTCGGCATCCAGGCAGTCGGCGTGCTCGCTGTTGCAGCCTGGGCCATGGGTATCGGATTCATCCTGTTCTTTATTCTGAAGAAAACAGTTGGTATCCGCGTCAGCAGGCGTATCGAAGAAGAAGGGCTGGATATATACGAACATGGCGAATCAGCATTTAACTAAATTCTCCTCCACTCACGCTTATATAAATGGTTAGTTTGAAAAGCGGTGTCGGAAACGGCACCGCTTTTTTTGTGCGCCCGGCATGGACATTTACTAGTGGGTGAAAGTCCCGAACGCACTTTACCTGTTGCTTATTTTTAAAAGAGCTGACTGTACCTAAAAGTTACTAATAAACAGGAAGTTCCTGATTGGATTATTCTTGTTGCAAACGCCTTACCTGCCAAATATACTCTTTCACTTTTATAGTTATTAATGCTAAATAGATGTTAATTTAAAATTATTATTGATTTTTCGCTTTTGATTCGTAATATATAATGGTTATCTTTGCATCGCATGTCAATAACCAAACAGTATAATACCACGCACTTGATAAGGATTGAAATGAATATGCGACAATCCGGGTAAACATGGTATAATTGAAACAAAGCAGACCGTTCCCGGACATCATATGGAGGAACGGTTTTCTTTTTAATAGGAGAATAAGAGATGAGAAGAGAACGTCCGAAGCAACAAGGACTGTACAGTCCTGAAATGGAACACGACAACTGCGGAATTGGTTTTGTTGCTCAACTGAAAGGGGTGAGATCCCATTCCATTATTCAGCAGGGACTGGAAACCCTGGAGAACATGACCCACCGTGGCGCAGAAGGCGCCGATAGTAAAACCGGCGACGGTGCCGGGATTCTCATCCAGGTGCCGCGCGATTTCTACCTGATGCAGGGGTATTCCATTCCCCGCGACGGGCAATTCGGTACCGGGCTGGTATTTCTGCCCCAGGATAAGAAAGCAGCAAAAGAATGTGAAGATATCCTGACTCAGATCATCGCTGAAGAAGGTGTTGATTTCATTGGATTCAGGGAGGTCCCAACAGACAATTCGATATTGGGAGATATCTCGAGATCTACGGAACCGGTGATCAGGCAAGTATTATTAGGTGGAACAGAAGCTGACCAGGAGTCACTTGAGCGAAAGCTATATATTATTCGCAAACGGGTTGAAAAAAACATTGCGGACTCAGATATAAGGGAAAAAAGTTTCTTCTATATTCCCAGCCTTTCCACGAAGGTGCTAATTTACAAAGGCATGCTTACCAGCGAACAACTGGGCAATTATTTCCTGGACCTGCAGGATGAACGGCTCGAAAGTGCAATCGCCCTGGTCCATTCCCGCTTCAGCACCAATACATTTCCCAGCTGGGACCTGGCACAGCCTTTCCGCATGCTTGCCCATAACGGGGAGATCAACACCGTGAAAGGGAACCGTTTCTGGATGGCAGCCCGGGAGTCCATCCTCAAATCAGACAATCTCGGTGACCTGTCGAAGATCTACCCAGTCATTGAACCAGAAAAGAGTGATTCCGCATCGCTGGACAATGTCCTGGAGTTCCTGGTGATGAGCGGAAAATCCCTTCCTTACGCCATGTCCATCCTTATCCCTGAATCATGGAACGAAAAAAATCCTATCTCCCGGGAATTGAAAGCATTTTACCAATACCATTCTACCTTCATGGAACCCTGGGACGGACCTGCGTCTCTTATTTTTTCTGACGGAAGGTATATAGGCGGAACCCTGGACAGGAATGGACTACGTCCCTCCAGGTACGTGATCACCAAAAATGATATCATGGTGATGGGATCCGAAGTCGGAGTGCAGACCTTCCCGGCAGAAGAGATTCGTGAAAAAGGACGGCTCCGTCCGGGCAAACTATTGCTCGTAGATACCAAAGAAGGGACCATCAAGTACGATCCTGAGATTAAAAAAGAGCTTGCCAATGAGTATCCATATATAGACTGGATCAAGGAAAATATGGTGAGCCTGGAGAAAATAGAAACTGGTCAGAAAGCTCCTGCAGGAATTGGCGAAGCCCACGATATTTATGAAAAAACGTTTAATTATACTTCCGAGGAGATTGAAAAGATCATTATACCCATGGCGACAACTGCCAAGGAACCTACAGGTTCAATGGGCAATGATGCTCCTCCCGCAGTGATCTCTGAAAGGCCCTACAGGCTATTTAACTATTTCAAGCAGCTTTTTGCCCAGGTGACCAACCCGGCCATTGATCCGATCAGGGAAGAGCTGGTGATGACGCTCACAGGTTATCTCGGGTCCACACAGACCAACCTGCTGGAAACACATCCTGATCTTGTTAAGCTGGTGAAGTTCAAAACACCGGTGGTCTCAAACACAACTTTTGAGATTATCAAGCGGTTAAGCTATAAGGGGTTTGCATCTACAACGCTTCAGATGCTATTCAAAGCATCAGAAGGTGCAGGTGGACTTGAAAGGGCTGTCGATGAGCTCTGTGAAGCTGCAGAAAAAGCGGTTGATGAAGGAAAGAACTACATTATTCTCAGCGATCGTGGTATTTCAGATGAACAGGCTCCTATTCCATCTCTGATGGCGGTATCAGCAGTTCATCATCACCTGATCAATACCAGGAAGCGCATGCAGATCGATATTGTCGTCGAATCGGCAGAACCAAGAGAGGTCATGCATTTCGCATTATTGTTCGGGTATGGTGCAAGTATCATCAATCCATACATGTGCTTTTCCTCCATTGAAAAGCTGGTCAGGGAAAAAAAGATACAGATGGACTATGACCGTGCTGAATGGAACTACCTGCATGCTGTGGAGAAAGGACTATTGAAGATTCTTTCAAAAATGGGTATCTCGACCCTGCGCAGTTATCGGGCGGCACAGATCTTTGAAGCGGTAGGTATCGACAAAACCATTATTGATAAGTACTTCGAAGGGACCTATTCGAGAATTGGCGGCATCGGCATGGAGGAACTCACCAGGGAAGCGCTTATGCCCCACAAATATGCATTTAATCCTGAACCACTGGATGGTCCCTTGACCGAAGGTATCTATCACTATCGCAAGTACGGTGAATTACATGCATGGAATCCTGAGTCGATTTCCCTGTTACAGTGGGCCACGCGCAATAATGATTACAGTAAATTCAAGGAATACAGTGCCATTGTTGACCGGGATACCAAATTACCTGGATTTTTGCGGGGGATGCTGGAATATAAAAAGAAACCCATCGACATTGAGAAAGTTGAACCCGTGGAGAACATCATGAAACGGTTCGTTACAGGCGCCATGTCATATGGCTCCATCAGTAAAGAAGCCCATGAAGCGCTGGCTATTGCCATGAATCGGATTGGCGGAAGGAGCAATACCGGTGAGGGGGGTGAGGACCCGGCCCGGTTCAAACCTTTTGAAAATGGTGATAGTGCAAGAAGTAAGATCAAACAGGTGGCCAGCGGGCGATTTGGGGTTACCACGGAATACCTGGTGAATGCAGACGAAATACAGATCAAGATCTCCCAGGGCGCAAAACCCGGGGAGGGCGGACAATTGCCGGGACACAAAGTGGACCAGATCATCGCCAGGACCCGGTACTCGATACCGGGGATTACACTGATCTCTCCCCCGCCCCACCATGATATCTATTCGATTGAAG
>CAYOSB010000231.1:5698-6475 GCA_964406495.1 uncultured Bacteroidaceae bacterium
TTGATCTTTGATCTGAAAAACGTGAATCCGGATGCAAAGGTAAGTGTGAAGCTTGTCTCCGAAACGGGAGTAGGAACCATTGCTGCAGGTGTGGCCAAAGCATCGGCCGACCTGATCACGATCAGTGGAGCAGAGGGCGGTACAGGAGCCAGTCCGAGCTCTTCGATCAAACATGCAGGTCTGCCGCTGGAGATGGGGCTGACCGAAACGCAGCAAATCCTGGTGATGAACAACCTGCGGAAAAAAGTGGTGCTCCAGGCCGACGGACAGATGAAAAATGGTCGCGATGTGGTCATGGCAGCACTCATGGGAGCGGAAGAGTTTGGATTTGCCACTGCAGCACTGATCGTCCTGGGGTGCGTGATGATGCGGAAATGTCACCTGAATACCTGTCCGGTAGGAGTGGCAACGCAGGACACAGAACTCAGAAAACGTTTCAATGGCAGTGCGGATTATGTGGAAAACTATTTCAGGTTTATTGCCGAAGAGGTCAGGGAGCACCTCGCTGAACTGGGATTCGAGAAATTTGATGATATTGTCGGAAGAGCCGATCTGCTGGTAAGAGACGAAAAGATCTCCAACTGGAAAAGCAAAAAACTGGACCTGTCCCCATTGATGTTCATGCCAGAAGAAGCAAAAGTAAATCCATTGCGCTGGCAGGAACCGCAGAAGCATAAGATCGCTGATATTCTCGACAGGCAACTCATCGACAAGGCTGCCCAGGCGATTGAAAAGGGCGAACCGGTGACCGTCCACCTGCCCATCAGGAATACAGAC
>CAYOSB010000232.1:0-6468 GCA_964406495.1 uncultured Bacteroidaceae bacterium
CGAACGCAGTGAGCTCACGAACCGGAACGCAGTGGAGCTCGACGAAGTCAATACCGCTAAAATTTTTTATTCTATGAGTAACCTTCATCAATACTCCCTGCGCTATGTGCAATATATTAGCTACGCTGAGTTTATCGCCAGGGCGATTTCGGTTTATGCCCTTTTGTGCTTGCTTTCTCTGAAATTAAAATGATCAATGATGAAGGTTCCATTAATTTTTTAAATCTAAAAAAAAGTCTTAGGTTTGAAAAAATAAATACACACGTGTGCATTATTCTATAAGAAGTTGTATTTTAACAAAGAAATTTTAGTCATACACACTGAAGCTATTTGGCACATATGCGGATAACAATTAAAGATATTGCCAGGGAATTGGATTTGCACCACTCAACTGTCTCCCGGGCGCTTCACAACGATCCGCGTGTGAAGGCTGCTACCAGGAAAAGGATTCGTGATTATGCACAAAAACATGGATACAGGTTAAATTTAAATGCTGCTAACTTCAGGAGCAATTCCAGCAATGTGGTTGCCCTGATTATTCCCAACAACAACCACAAATTTTTTTCCAGTATTGTGTATTACCTTACAAATATGGCTTATGAAAATGATATGATCATTTCCATATTTCAGTCCAATGAAAGCTATGATCAGGAGCGCCGGATAATTGAAAAGGTGATCCAGCAAAATATGGCCGGCGTAATTGTATCTATATCAAACCAAACAGTTAAAGATGATCATTTCCGGGAATTGATGGAAATGCAGATTCCTGCGGTCTTTTTTGACCGGGTAATAGATAATCTTGAAGCCGCTAAGGTAGAGACCAACAACAGGCAGGTGGTAGGTGAGCTGACCCGGCAACTGATTAAATCGGGAAGAAATCGAATCGTACATTTGACAGGTCCGGATACAATAAGTGTTTTCCGTGAGCGCAGCAGGGGTTATATGGATGCTGTAGTTGAACACAATATGGCCTATCGCAGAAACATAATATTTTCAGATGATTTTTCCATGGAGGCAGGAGTAGAGGCTGTAAGAACACTCTTCAAAGAAAAAGATAGCCCTGATGCGCTTGTCTCCAGTTCCTCTTTTCTGACCTTTGGACTGGTTAAGGAGATGAAAAGACAAGGAATTAATATTCCTGGAAATGTGGCCCTGGCAGGTTTTGGTGAGCAAACTTTTAATGAGATGCTTCATCCTGGGATTATCACTGTGGAGCAGCCGGTCAAACAAATGGCATTTTCTGCTTTTGAACTTCTTACAAATCAATTGACCTGTAAACAAAATGGAAAATCATTCGTGCTTAAAAGAGTAATGTTAGAGTCAAAAATTGTAAATAATCTACCATAAAACTAAGAATTATGTTAAAAGGTATTTCACCGTTATTATCACCGAAGTTGGTCGAGAACCTTATGCGAATGGGCCATGGTGATGAGATCGTTCTCGCAGATGCTCATTTCCCGGGAGAATCATTTAACAAAAACGTTTTACGTGCAGATGGCATCCCTATCCCCAAACTATTGGAAGCGATCCTTCCCTTGTTTGAGCTCGATAGTTATGTGGACCATCCTATGGTTATGATGGCGGCTGTCGAAGGTGATTTGCTTGACGATTCTGTTGAGCGGTCCTATTTGGAGAAGATTCATATCACGAATCCTGATGCTCCTGATATTGAGCGAATAGACCGGTTTGAATTTTATAAACGAACCCGGGATGCTTTTGTAGTTGTCATGACTGGAGAAATTGCAAAATATGGGAATATTATACTAAAAAAGGGAGTTACACCACTCCAGTGAAATTGTTCTATTTGATGGTGATAGTTTGCGTTCAGTTAATTAAAGGTTTAATCACAAAAATAATAATCAATAGTAATGGAAAATACAGATGAAAAAATGAGAGGTGCGTATTTGCCGGGCGGTCGGAAAGTGGAGCTAAAAGAGGTTGAAATTCCTGTTCCGGGCCCGGGTGAGGTATTAATAAAAACCAAATCCTCCACAATTTGCGGCAGTGATATTCGCGCGATTTACAGGGAACACCTGGGGAAGGGACCTGAAGCTTATATGAATAGGATCGCCGGTCACGAGCCTTGTGGTCAGATCGTCCAATGTGGCCCGGGTATGAAACGCTTCAATGAGGGTGACAGGGTTGTGCTGTATCACATTTCCGGATGTGGTATATGCAATGATTGCAGGAGGGGGTATATGATCTCCTGTACCAGTGAGTATCGTGCTGCCTATGGATGGCAGCGTGATGGCGGTATGGCAGATTATATACTTGCTGATGAGAAAGATTGCATATTGCTGCCTGATTCCCTTACCTACACCGACGGGGCCCAGGTAGCCTGTGGTTTCGGCACTGTATACGAAGGACTGGAAAAGATCGGGGTGAACGGAAATGATGTAGTATTGGTCGTAGGACTTGGTCCGGTTGGGTTGGCAACGCTTATGTTGGCCAAAGCATTGGGCGCTTCCGGGCTAATCGGTGTGGATGTACAGGAGGAGCGGGTGCAATTGGCCCGGGAAAAGGGATTGGCAGAACACCTGTTTGTTTCCAATGATCAAACACTTGAGCGTATAATGGAAGTGACAAAGGGTAAGGGGTGTGAAAGGACTGTCGATTGTTCAGGCCACACTTTGGGACGGCAACTGGCTATCCGGGCTACCCGCCAGTGGGGTAAGTGTGTTTTCCTGGGAGAGGGAGGAACTGTTGAGTTCAACCCAAGTCCGGATATCATCCATGAGCAAATTACTATTTATGGTTCATGGGTAACCAATATACTGCGAATGGAAGAGCTGGTGGAACGCATTGACCGTTGGGGTATCCACCCGGAGGAGCTGGTAACACATCGTTTTACACTGGACAAGGTGGAAGATGCTTATAAGTTGATGGATAAAGGAAAGTGTGGTAAAGTCGCAGTAGTGTTTGATGAGGAAATAAAGTAACAAAAAGATGTATTTGGGTGATGAGAAAGATTGAAGATTTGATGGCTCCGGATGGAGTGAATGTAGAGGATATTCCAGTTAGGAAGCTCTATAATGGGGATGAAATACCTGTGATAGGACTGGGTACCTTTGGATCGGACCATGTATCCGGGAAAGAGGTAGCTGATGCCGTTCGAGAAGCAATTTTGATGGGATACAGGCACATTGATTGTGCTTCAGTATATAACAATCAGCATTATATTGCCCCGGCATTAACAGCGCTAATGGATGCCGGGCTCTCCAGGAATAAGCTGTGGATCACTTCAAAGGTTTGGAACGATATGCACGGAGAAGGAGAGGTGATAGAGTCATGTAAACAGACACTGGAGGAGTTGCAATTGGATTATCTTGATCTGTTTCTTGTGCACTGGCCGTTTCCCAACCATCACGCACCAGGGGTGGATATCAATGCCCGTGATCCTGAAGCTGTACCCTATCGTCATGACAATTTTATGCGTACCTGGAGGCAGATGGAACAGCTGGTGAAGATGGGACTGGTCAGGAATATCGGCACTTCGAATATGACTATACCAAAGCTGAAGTTGGTGCTGCGGGATGCACTGATAAAACCTGCATGCAACGAGATGGAGCTGCACCCCCATTTTCAGCAGACGGAACTATTCCAATTTGTTCTGGATCATAAAATTGTACCAATTGCATATTCTCCGATCGGTTCGCCTGCTCGTCCGGAAAGGGACCGTACTTCTGACGATACGGTGGATATTGAAGATCCGCTGATTGTCGAGATCGCTGATCGGTTGAATATCCATCCTGCTGTGGTTTGCCTGAAATGGGCCGTCCAGAGAGGACAGGTGCCTATTCCTTTTTCCACAAAACGTCGTAATATGCTTAGCAATTTAACAGGTATTGTTTCTGATCCGCTTACCAATGAAGAAATGAAAGCCATTGCCGGGATTGATAAGAATTGTCGCTTGATCAAGGGACATGTTTTTCTTTGGCCTGAGGCTGAAAGCTGGGAAGATCTTTGGGATATTGATGGGATTATCAAAGGTTGATAAAATTTCTTTACGCCGATATTCCATTCGCGATCACCTTCACGCTCCTCGGAATGATCTGGAATGCCATGGGGGAATGTCCGAGGGTTTCGCCATCGGTTTCCAGTTGCAGCAATGAAGGGGAATCGACATTGATGACCTTCCCGTTATAGGCCTCCACTTTCCGGTGGGTAGTGATCTTGCCGTTATAGAGTTTCCCTAGGTTGGCGATCACATTCAGCTTGCCCATACGTTTGATCACCGTGATACTGTATAGTCCGTCATCTGCGATCGCATGCGGTACCTGTATCATCCCTCCCCCGTTATATTTTCCTATCCCTACATTCATGCTGAATACCTTATGCTTAAACGAGGTTCCGTCAATCTCGATCTGAACCCTGATGGACCGGTATCTGAGCAGGCTGGTAAACAGCGTGGCAAAGTAGAGTCCGGGACTGCTTTTCCCTCTGTCCTTTAACCGGTTAGACCGCGCCACCACCCTGGCTCCGAATCCCATGCCAGCGATGTTGATGAAGTAGCGTTGCCAGGTTTTATCGTTGCGGTTGTAAGTCACCACCCCGGCATCCTGGATGAATGTTTTCTGGTTTTTGATGGTCTCGATGGCTGCCTCGTATTCCGAAGGAATATCGAACATTTTTCCCCAGTCGTTCCCGGTACCCACGGAAATCATCCCGAGCATTACCTCTGTGGTAGGGATTCTTTTTTGTGCAAACACCCCGTTGATTACCTCGTTCATAGTGCCGTCACCCCCAACGACGATGATCCGGCTGTAGCCGGCCTCGATCTTCTGCTTTGCAAGTACCATGGCATGCAGCCTGCGGTTGGTAAATTCCGCATCAAACCGGATCCCGTGCTTTACAAGCAGTGCTTCTACCTGTGGCCAGTCCTTCCCCGCTTTTCCGCCACCGGCAGCAGGATTCACGACCACCAGCCATTTGTTTGTCATCATGGGTTTTTTAATGAGTATACAAAGATAAGGTATTTTTCATGAATGCATCATGGTCGTCACCACGCAAAATACATCCCGCCATCCAGTTCAAACCGGGTATAGTTGTGTTTTGGGGGCTGAATAAATGCTTCAATCGGATTTTCAGCTGTCCAGACCTGGATTGTCCGATCGTAGTTCATGTTCTTTTTACTGTATAAAAAGTTTGAATTGCACAGGATTCCAACGGAAACATTTCCCAGTGCGAAGACTTTCAATTTCACTTTCATTTTAGGATTGACATAAGGCTGAAAACGTTTCACAGTCGTATACTCTACCAGGCGCATTTCATTGGAGAATTCCCGCTTCAGGTAGAAGGATGTATGCTCCTCCATGAACGATGAAAAGCCAAGATCACAACGCAGTAATATTTTCAGCCTGTCACTGTAAACAGGTCTGAAGGTGGGGGTGATATATACACCGAAGTCATATGATTCAAACTGTCGCATGTTCTGATCCAGGATGAAATATTCAGGGTCGGTCACTTTGTGATAGTCTTCAAAAGCGGGAATATAGTTGGAATAGCACAGCGATCCCAGGCCCAGGCCAAAGGTTCTGTTGAAAAAACGGTGCACGGAGATATCATAGTTATCAGGAACCAGGTCACTCATCACGATGACGTTGATATCGGCGAACATCCGCGTTGCAAAATCAAAGCTCCAGCCGAGCTTGATGGCACTCAATTCAATGTAGTCCAGGTCAGATTCCATGTAGTTGAGAAAATCCATATCTTCACCAGTCTTGAATTTTTCAAGGGAAATGTTGGCCGTACCCAGTGTGACTGAGAAATCAATATTATGCATGAGCGGGTCCTGGGCACCCAGGCTGAGCCCCCATCCAATAATACATGCAGCTATAAATACAGACCTCATAGGTTTGAAGGGATTACAGGGTATTCATCGGTTCTTCCACTGAGTATTGTGCCATTATCCAGAATAACTTCCACGCTCATCCGGACTCGTGTGTTGTGAACGGAAGACTTCAGAAACAACTTCAACACACAGGAAGGTTCGTACTGCAGGCCATTGGCAAATTTTATGGCGTTTTCCTTCAGTTGATACATCCCGAATCCATAATCATAAGCATATAAAATACTGTCAGTGATGTCGTCCCCGGCCCTGAAGGTATCGTCAATGTCATATAAGGTATATACCACGATATCCTGGATCAGGTGAACTGGTTGGTAAGAGATATTCGGACTGAAACCATAGGCAGGTTCAAAAGAAAACAACGCGACTGCCTGGATCGTTTTTGATTTATAATAATACATACTCGAGTCGGACAGGCACATCTGGAAAGCCACTGCATCGGAATAGAGGGTGTCGGATGGCGTCCTGTAATGCGGATGTCCGCTGTTGTCAAACATTTTAAGGGTTATCTTGCTGTACTGCATATCCAGCGGCTCAGGTTCCCTGCAACTGAACAGTACTTTTATAAAAAAGCAGAATAACAGGATCACAGTTGCTTTGGTATAGAGGGAGCTTCTGAA
>CAYOSB010000233.1:0-2714 GCA_964406495.1 uncultured Bacteroidaceae bacterium
TGTTCTTTTGTCATTGCACCGCTGAAATTTCTATGCTCTATGATGAAGGTTTCATTAGAAAAGATTCTATTTGGTTGATGTTATTTCTTACTAAGGCAATTTCTCATGTGGAGCTGCCGGTCTTCGCGTACACATATTCATGTTGAGGAACATGGTGAGCAAAATTAATAGTTTTTCCCTATTGAGCAAGATGCTGAATCTGTTTTGTTCGAAAAAAAAACCCCTTCAATGAAGGGGTTCCGTAACTATAATACAAGATCGGTCGAAATTAAGCCTGTGCTGCCGGCCCGCCAAAATTCATTGGCATGGACGGGGTGCCCGGCTCAGGTTCTTTGATCTTTCCATGTACAGATTCAAACTTTGACAGATTGTCCTTCAGGGCATGCAGCAATCGCTTGGCATGTTCAGGTGTCAGAACGATCCTGGACTTCACTTCTGCTTTAGGAAGTCCGGGCATCACCCGTACGAAATCAAGCACAAATTCTGAAGATGAATGGGTGATGACTGCCAGGTTTGCATAGGTTCCCTGGGCGACATCCTCCTTCAGCTCAATGTTGATCTGTTTCTTTTTCTCTTTTTCTTCCATTGTTCAGCAATTTATTCGTCCATTTTCTCTGAAGGTTCCTCTACTTCCTCGGCTTCACCTGCGGCGGTGAGGCGTTCGTATTCTTCCTTGGACCCTACCACCAGGTTATTGTATCTGCGAATACCTGTTCCGGCGGGGATCAGGTGTCCCACGATCACATTCTCCTTCAGTCCTTCGAGTTCATCCACGCGACCATAGATTGCAGCTTCGTTCAGGACTTTCGTTGTTTCCTGGAACGATGCAGCCGAGATGAAACTGTTGGTCTGCAGCGCTGCCTTGGTAATTCCCTGCAGCTCCTGGGCAGAAGTGGCAGGAACGGCATCCCTTGCCTCGATCACCTTCATATCCTTTCGCTTCAGGATGGAATTTTCATCCCGCAATTTCCTGGCTGTAATGATCTGTCCCTGGCGATAAGAAGTTGAATCACCCACGTCGACAATCACTTTTTTGCCATAGATCCAGTCGTTTTCATTCATGAAATCGAGTTTATCAACGACCTGTTTTTCCAGAAATTTGGTATCACCCGGATCAATGATCTCTACTTTCCGCATCATCTGGCGGACAATGATCTCAAAGTGCTTGTCATTGATCTTCACACCCTGCATGCGGTAGACCTCCTGTACCTCATTCACAATATATTCCTGTACTTTCGTGGGTCCCTTGATCGCGAGGATGTCGGATGGTGTGGTAGCGCCATCGGACAATGGAATACCTGCCCTTACATAATCATTCTCCTGCACCAGGATCTGTTTTGACAATGGTACCAGGTACTTTTTCACTTCACCAGCCTTGGAGGTGATGATGATCTCGCGGTTCCCCCGTTTGATCTTTCCAAATGCCACTTCACCGTCAATTTCAGAAACCACAGCCGGGTTGGAAGGATTTCTTGCCTCGAATAATTCGGTAACCCTCGGGAGACCACCGGTGATGTCACCAGATTTACCTACGGCCCGCGGGATCTTCACAAGTACCTGTCCGGCCTTTACCTTATCTCCCTCGCTCACAGCAATGTGTGATCCTACAGGAAGGTTATAAGTCTTTTCAGTACCCTTGCTGTCGCTGATCTTTACAATCGGATTCTTGGTCCTGTCACGCGATTCAACAATTACCTTTTCCTTGAAGCCGGTCTGTTCATCGGACTCTTCGCGATAGGTCACCCCTTCGATCACGTTCTCAAACTTCACATTACCGTCTACTTCACTTATTATTAGAGCATTATATGGGTCCCACTGACAAATCAGATCACCTTTCTTGACTTCCGTACCTTCTTTGGTGAACAGCGTGGAACCATATGGGATATTATGCGTCGTCAATGAAATGCCCGTGTTTTTATCAACGATCCTCAACTCAGCAAGCCGGCCGATCACGACATCCACTTTGTCACCGGTATCGGGATCTTCCCGCTGCACGGTTCTCAGTTCATCGATCTCAATTTTTCCATCGTATTTCGCAATCACGCTGGATTCTGCAGTAATGTTGGAAGCTGTACCACCCACGTGGAAGGTACGCAGTGTCAGCTGGGTACCCGGTTCACCGATGGATTGCGCAGCAATCACACCAACAGATTCACCGATTTGAACCATTTTTCCAGTTGAAAGGTTTCGACCGTAACACTTGCTGCATACCCCTCTTGCAGATTCGCAGGTAAGTACCGAGCGAATTTCAACCTGGTCCAGTGGTGACTCTTCAATAACCGCAGCAATATCTTCTGTGATCTCTTGTCCCGATTCTATGATGAGGTCTCCTGTGAGCGGATGATACACATCATGTACCGTTGTTCGTCCGAGTACTCGTTCATACAGTGTCTCTACTACCTCTTCATTCTTCTTGATCGCAGTTGCAATCAACCCCCTTAGTGTTCCGCAGTCGAACTCATTGATAATCACATCCTGTGAAACATCCACGAGTCGACGTGTGAGGTAACCAGCATCCGCAGTTTTCAGTGCTGTATCAGCAAGACCTTTCCGGGCACCGTGTGTGGAGATAAAATACTCCAGCACGGACAGTCCCTCCTTAAAGTTGGAGAGGATCGGGTTCTCAATAATTTCAGACCCGGTTGAACCGGATTTCTGAGGCTTGGCCATCAGACCCCGCATACCGGAGAGCTGACGAATCTGTTCTTTTGAAC
>CAYOSB010000233.1:2724-6420 GCA_964406495.1 uncultured Bacteroidaceae bacterium
CGTGCACCTGAATCGAGCATCATATATACCGGGTTAAACCCCTGGTTATCTGTACTCAACTGCTTCATCAGGGTCTGGGTCAGCTTCGCATTGGTATGGGTCCACACATCAATAATCTGGTTATACCTTTCATTATTTGTGATCACACCCAGGTTATACGAATCCAGCACCTCGTCTACCTGCTCGTACCCTTCCGTTACATATATTTCCTTTTCATCCGGCACGATCACATCGTCGAGGTTAAATGAGAGTCCCCCACGGAATGCCATGCCGAAGCCCAGGCTTTTGATATCATCCAGGAACTGCGCTGTTGCGGCAGTACCCGATGCTTTCAGCACGCGTCCAATGATATCGCGCAACGATTTCTTCGTAAGCAGGTCATTGATATAACCAATTTGTGGTGGAACGAACTCATTAAAAATGACGCGTCCGACCGTTGTCTCGATCAGTTCAGTTTCCCCGTTTTCAGTACCCATTTTCGGGATCCTGACCTTAATAATCGCGTGCAGATCGACTTTACGTTCGTTGTATGCGATTGTAACTTCCTCCGGGGAATAGAACGTGAGTCCTTCTCCTTTTACTTTGTGTTTGCCGGCTGATTTCCTGGCCTTGGTGATATAATAAAGTCCAAGGACCATGTCCTGTGATGGCACAGTAATAGGTGCACCGTTGGCCGGGTTCAGGATATTGTGTGATGCAAGCATCAGGATCTGAGCTTCCAGCACTGCGGCATTACCGAGTGGAAGGTGCACCGCCATCTGGTCACCATCAAAGTCTGCATTGAATGCAGTACATACCAGCGGGTGCAGCTGGATAGCTTTCCCTTCGATCAGTTTCGGCTGAAAGGCCTGGATACCTAACCTGTGCAGGGTCGGGGCACGGTTCAGCAGTACCGGGTGACCTTTCAGCACGTTTTCCAGGATATCCCAGACAACCGGATCCTTGCGGTCCACGATCTTCTTGGCTGATTTGACTGTCTTGACAATCCCGCGCTCAATCAGTTTCCTGATGACGAATGGTTTATACAGTTCTGCAGCCATATCTTTTGGCAGACCACATTCATGTAGTTGCAGCTCAGGACCTACCACGATCACAGAACGCGCGGAATAGTCGACACGCTTACCCAGGAGATTTTGACGGAACCTTCCCTGCTTTCCTTTCAGACTGTCTGAGAGTGATTTCAGCGGGCGGTTGGCATCCGTTTTCACGGCATTGGACTTCCTGGAGTTATCAAACAGGCTGTCCACTGCTTCCTGGAGCATACGTTTCTCATTCCGGAGGATCACCTCAGGCGCCTTGATCTCGATGAGTCGTTTCAGCCTGTTGTTCCTGATGATCACTCTCCTGTAGAGATCATTCAGGTCTGACGTGGCAAAACGACCACCATCCAATGGTACGAGTGGTCTCAGTTCGGGAGGGATCACCGGGACAACTTTAACGATCATCCATTCCGGCTTGTTCACATTTACGGAAGCCCTGAAAGCTTCCACCACCTGCAAACGCTTCAATGCCTCGTTCTTTCTCTGCTGGGAAGTTTCTGTATTTGCTTTGTGACGCAATGAATATGACAGTTCATCCAATTTCAGTCTTCCCAGCAACAGGTGCAGGGCTTCAGCGCCCATTCCTGCGATGAATTTATCCGGGTCATCATCTTCCAGCATCTGGTTCTCCTTTGGAAGGGTATTCAGAATATCGAGATATTCATCTTCCGTCAGGAAATCCAGGTAATTGATCCCATCCGCCTCTTTCACGCCGGGATTGATCACCACATAGCGCTCATAATATATGATCGAATCGAGCTTCTTGGTGGGTAAGCCCAGGAGATAGCCGATTTTGTTCGGCAGCGAACGAAAATACCAGATATGTGCAACAGGCACTACGAGTGAGATATGACCCATTCGTTCACGGCGCACCTTTTTCTCGGTCACCTCAACACCACAACGGTCACATACGATACCCTTGTACCTGATTCTTTTATATTTACCACAATGGCATTCGTAGTCTTTTACCGGGCCAAAGATCCTTTCACAGAAAAGTCCGTCACGTTCAGGCTTATAGGTCCTGTAGTTGATGGTTTCTGGTTTCAGGACCTCACCGCTGGATCGTTCGAGGATTTCCTCGGGTGATGCCAGGCCAATGGTGATCTTGGTAAAAGAACTGCTTCTTGCCTTTGTATCTTTCCTGAATGACATATGCTAATTATTAAATTGTTACAAATAAAAACGGTTGCTCAGTTCCAGTGAACTGCTTGCAGGATATTGCTAAACCAGGTTCACGCTCAATCCGAGTCCACGCAATTCATGGAGCAGCACATTGAGGGATTCCGGAATACCGGGCATTGGCATGGGCTCCCCTTTAACGATCGCCTCATAGGCCTTGGCCCTGCCGATCACATCATCCGATTTCACGGTAAGGATCTCCTGCAGGACATTGGCAGCACCAAACGCTTCCAGTGCCCATACCTCAATCTCACCAAAACGCTGACCACCGAACTGGGCCTTACCGCCAAGCGGCTGCTGTGTGATGAGTGAATAGGGCCCGATGGAACGTGCGTGCATTTTATCCTCCACCATGTGTCCCAGCTTCAACATATAAATGATACCTACCGTTGCAGGCTGGTCAAATGGTTCACCGGTTCCTCCATCGATCAGGTTGGTCTTACCAAAGCGCGGCACGCCTGCTTTGTCGGTAAGCGTTGTGATCTCATCTATGCTTGCACCATCGAAGATAGGAGTTGCAAATTTCATACCGAGACGCTTACCAGCCCAACCCAGGACTGTTTCGTAGATCTGCCCCAGGTTCATCCTGGAAGGCACACCAAGTGGATTCAGTACGATGTCGACTGCAGTACCATCCTCAAGGAACGGCATGTCTTCCTGGCGAACGATTTTGGCAACGATACCTTTATTTCCGTGACGTCCTGCCATCTTATCACCCACGGTGATTTTACGCTTCTTGGCCACATAGACCTTGGCAAGCTGAACAATGCCGGTAGGCAGTTCATCGCCACTGGTTACGCTGTGCTTCTTACGTTTGTAAAGCCCATCGATCTCCTTGAACTTGATCATATAGTTGTGCAGCAACGTTCGGATAAGTTCATTCTTGTGTTTATCGGTGGTCCATTTATTGGGATTCACTGCAGCATAGTCCACTTCCTGGAGCTGTTTCATCGTAAACTTTGTCCCTTTCGGGATGACATCCGCATTCAGATAGTCTTTGACACCCTGCGAAGTTTTTCCATTAACCAGGGTAAACAGTTTTTCGATGAGCAGTGACTTGAGTTCTTCGATGTTCCTATTGTATTCCTCGTCTACTTTATCGAGGATCTGCTTGGTGGCCGGTTTTGACTTCCTGTCCTTAACGGTACGTGAGAACAGTTTCTTGTCGATCACCACACCAAACAATGATGGTCCGGCTTTCAGTGAGGCATCTTTCACATCACCTGCCTTGTCGCCAAAGATGGCACGCAGCAGTTTTTCTTCCGGTGAAGGATCTGATTCACCCTTCGGTGTAATTTTACCGATAAGAATGTCGCCCGGGCCGATCTCGGCACCGATCCTGATCAGTCCGTTTTCATCCAGGTTCTTGGTTGCCTCTTCGCTTACATTCGGGATATCGGAAGTGAGTTCTTCCAGTCCACGTTTTGTATCCCTGACCTCAAGCAGGTACTCATCCACATGTACGGAAGTAAATACA
>CAYOSB010000234.1:0-6405 GCA_964406495.1 uncultured Bacteroidaceae bacterium
CACCTCCAAGCCCGACAATCCCCATTTCATTTATCTTTTTGATGATCTCGTCTTCCTCGCCTGCATATTCCAGCTTGGTCTTCTGGTCAAAGTCAAATGTAGCCTCGGTATTGTAGCTGAAGTCCATGTTCAGTTTTTCACCAATGGAACCGGAGACGTTCATAATGATCTTTTCATCAAACTGGAAAGAAGGAGTGCGCCGCAGCCGCTCAGTAATGTTCGGGTTATCGATCCGGGAGTAATTGAATCCAAAGATCAGTTCAGCACTGCCGCTTGGAACAATATTGATGACATTGGAGCCAAATACCTTGTCGAAAGCCTCCCCTCCCAGGCTGATACTTGGAATGAACGACGGCTGATCCAGTACCCCGCCACCTGACTTCAGCTTCCAGTAATCCCGTACCGACTGGTTGAACTGGTATTCCCTGTATTGGTCGTTCGACATCACATTGGGGGTACGATAGTCCCAGGTGCCGATCTTTTCCCTGAATACATAGGTGTCTGTTTCAGGATCGTATACGATTTCCGTTTCTACGTTATCGGGCCGATCAAGGTACAGGGGGGATGAGTTGGAATTTGATAAAGGATAATTTTCTTCCTCCTCGATGGGAAATGGCAGCGTGGTGTCGGGCTGGAAAAAGGCCGTTGCGTGCGCGGCTGCAAGGGCATCGTGCATGGAAGAGCTGTTGGTAAATGACGAAGCACTGAGCGGGACAAGGCCTGCAAACAGCAAAAATAGCGGGTACAGAACTATATGATCACGCGATAGCTTCAACAGTTCTCAGCAGTTCAGGTTCTACATTAATTTCAGGGCTGATTTTACAACTTCCTCAACACTTTGCTCTTGTCCTCCTTTCATGATTTTTGCCAGGCTTTTTTCAACAGCTTTACGGGGAAAACCAAGAGCCACTAAAGCTGATAACGCTTCTTCCTTTGTAGTATTGTCCTGGGGCTGGAATAATTCGTCTGTTTCAGCTGCTTTACCAACTTTATCTCTCAGGTCGACAATAACGCGCTGGGCAGACTTTGCACCTATGCCTTTGATATTCTGAAGCGCTGCCACATTTCCTGAAAGGATCGCATTTTTCACTTCGGCCGGTGATATGGACGAAAGGATCAGGCGGGCGGTATTTGCCCCCACGCCAGAAACGGAGATCAACAACCTGAATATCTCACGTTCCTCTTTGTCTGCAAAACCATATAGCAGCTCGGCATCTTCACGCACCACGTGGTGGAGATACAACCGTCCGCTGGACTGGTCACCCAACCTGGAAAAGGTATGCACGGAAATGTTCAGAAAATAGGCGACCGGACCTGCCTTGATTACCAAATGAGCGGGGGATCTTTCTACAATTTCTCCTTCAATGGATTCATACATGTCTTACAACTTCTTCTTCACTTCAGTTTCTTCATATGCTTCTATCACATCCCCGACCTTGATGTCATTGAAATTCTCAATGTTCAAACCGCATTCCAGTCCGGACACCACCTCCTTCGCATCATCCTTGAAACGCTTGAGTGATCCCAGTTCACCGGTGTAGACTACAATACCATCTCGTATCAGGCGCACTTTGGAAGACCGCTTGATCTTCCCTTCTTTCACCACGCAACCAGCGACAGTTCCCACCTTGGTGATCTTGAAGGCTTCGAGTACCTCGAGTGTGGCGACAACCTCTTCTTTGATCTCGGGAGAGAGCATCCCTTCCATCGCAGCACGCACCTCTTCAATCGCATCGTAAATGATGGAGTACAAGCGGATATCGATCTGTTCCTTTTCAGCCAGCCGGCGTGCGCTCAGTGAGGGTCGCACCTGGAATCCGATCACAATGGCATTTGATGCAGCAGCCAGCAGGATATCAGATTCCGAGATCTGTCCCACTGCTTTGTGCTTGATGTTTACCTGGATCTCATCCGTACTCAACTTGATCAACGAGTCTGAAAGCGCTTCTACGGAACCGTCCACATCTCCTTTCACAATCACATTCAGTTCCTGGAAATTCCCGATGGCGATCCTGCGGCCGATTTCATCAAGCGTAATATGCTTCTTGGTGCGCAGGTCCTGCTCACGCTGCAGCTGTTCACGCTTATTGGCGATCTCTTTTGCCTCCCTGTCGCTTCCCATTACATTGAACCGGTCTCCCGCCTGGGGTGAACCATTCAGTCCAAGGATCATGACCGGGGTCGATGGTCCCGCCACTTCGATCTTATTTCCACGTTCGTTGAACATGGCTTTCACGTGACCGTAATACTGGCCGGCAATCACGATATCACCGATTTTCAGATTACCCGCTTCTACCAGCATAGTGGCCACGTTTCCGCGGCCCCTGTCCAGCGTCGATTCAATGATGGTTCCTACCGCACGCTTATTCGGATTGGCCTGCAGCTCAAGAAGTTCTGCTTCAAGCAACACCTTCTCCAGCAGTTCATCTATGTTGATCCCGTTTTTCGCGGAGATCTCCTGTGACTGGTATTTGCCTCCCCAGTCTTCGACCAGGTAATTCATATTGGCAAGCTCTTCCTTGATCTTTTCAGGATTTGCCGTGGGCCGGTCGATCTTGTTGATTGCAAATACAATAGGTACTCCTGCAGCCGCAGCATGGTTGATCGCCTCCACCGTCTGTGGCTTCACACCGTCATCAGCAGCCACCACGATGATGGCCACATCGGTGATCTGTGCTCCCCTGGCGCGCATGGCGGTAAAGGCTTCGTGGCCCGGAGTATCCAGGAAGGTGATTTTACGACCATCTTCGCGCTCCACGCCATATGCGCCGATATGCTGCGTGATCCCGCCGGCCTCACCGGCAACCACGTTGGCGCTGCGCACATAGTCGAGCAGTTTTGTCTTACCGTGGTCGACGTGTCCCATTACAGTTACAATAGGTGGTCGTGGTTCCAGCGAATCTTCAGAATCTTCCTCCTCGTTGATCACATCCATCACATCTGCACTGATGAATTCTACGGTAAATCCGAATTCATCTGCCAGCAACGACATGGTTTCTGCGTCCAGGCGCTGGTTAATGGATACAAACAATCCCAGGTTCATACAGGTCTGTATCACTTCGGTTGGAGGCACATCCATCATGGAAGCGAGCTCATTCACAGATACGAATTCGGTGACCTTCAGCACCTTCTTATCGAGTTGATGCTGTTCTTCCTCCTCTGCCAACCGCTGCTGTACAGTATCTCTTTTTTCTCTCCTGTACTTGGATGTCTTGGATTTCCCCCCTTTGGTAGTCAGCTTCGCAAGTGTATCCTTGATCTGCTTCTGCACATCTTCCTCACTCACCTCGGGACGGGAGGAACGTTTTTTTCGCTTGCCACCCTTGGAATCCCGCCTTCCTCCTTTGTCTTTACCTTCCACGTTGACCCTGGACGTATCTTTCTTGATCCGCCTGCGTTTTTTCCTGGTGTCGGCATCCGTATCAGAGCTGGAAGCGACAGGTTTCTTCTTGGGCTGGCGTTTTTCCGGAAGATCGATCTTCCCAACGACTGTCGGTCCGGAAAGTTTCCTGAATTCGGTGGGGATGATATCCTCTTTCCTTTCTTTTCCTTTATCAGCGGTTTTATCTTCCTCTCCGGCATCAGCAGGGGATTCCTTGGCCGCAGCTTTTTCGGAGGTCTCCCCGGCAGCTGGTGTATCTTGATCTGATGTTTCTGCAACCGGCGCTTCTTCCCTGGCGGATTCCGGTGCTTCTTCTTTAGCAACCTCACTGGCCTTGTCCTTCTTCTTCGCCTCTTTTTCCGCTTCACGCTCGGCCTTTGTCTTCTTCGCAGGCCTGGTCTTCTGATTCATGGCGTCAAGGTCGATTTTTCCAACAACCCTGGGGCCATCCTCTTCTTCGGCAACAGCTTTCTCTTTCTCACTTGCCGCGGGCGCATCCTTCTTTTCAGTCACAGGCTCAGCAGTTTCTGCCGGTTCCTTTTTCTTATCCTGCTCCGCAGTTTTTTCCTCTTTTGTTACTTGTTTGTCCGCTTCAGCAGCTTTCTCTTCTTCTTTCGCAACTTTCTTCTTTTCCTCCTCTTTCTCCTCCTTGCTGGTCTCTTCAGAGACAGCAGTATTGTCAGTAATCAACAACTCGGGCTCATCTGAAGAGCTCTCCTTCTCACCCTCAGCAACCTGCTCCTTCTCTTCCGCTTTTTCCCTGAAGGTTTTCATGGTCAATTTTTCAGCATCTTTCTTCACACTGAGGTCGGTGCTGTATTCATCCACCAGCAGATCATAAAGCTCGGGCGGGATCTTCGTGTTGGGGTTTGAGTCCACCTCATGGCCTTTCTTTTTAAGAAATTCCACGATGGTGGAGATGCCAACATTAAACTCCCTGGCTGCTTTACTTAATCTTGTTGCCTTTTTTTCTGCCATATAATCCTCTTTCTATATACTGCTAATGTAATAACTCGCTACTATTCAAATTCTGCATTGAGCACTTTCAGTACTTCACGAATGGTCTCCTCCTCCAGATCCGTACGCTTTACCAGGTCTTCCAGGCTCAGGTTCAGCACAGACTTCGCGGTATCACAACCGATGTTTTTCAGTTCGTCCAGCACCCATCCTTCGATCTCATCTGCAAATTCCTCGAGGTTCACATCCTCATCGTCATCCTCGCTCATCTCACGGTACACATCGATCTCGTAGCCCGCCAGTTGACTCGCCAGTTTGATGTTCAGTCCACCTTTACCAATGGCCAGCGAAACCTCCTTGGGTTGCAGGTATACCTCTGCCTTTTTCTCTTCTTCGTTAATCTTTATCGAAGAGATCTTTGCAGGGCTCAGTGCCCTCGAAATAAACAGGTTCAGGTTACTGGTATAATTGATCACATCAATGTTTTCATTCCTCAATTCCCTAACAATGCCATGAATCCTTGATCCTTTCATACCCACACAGGCTCCCACCGGGTCAATCCGCTCATCGTAGGATTCCACTGCCACCTTGGCACGTTCACCGGGCACACGTACAATCTTTTTAATGGTAATCAGTCCGTCGAAAATTTCTGGTACTTCCAACTCGAATAACCGTTCCAGGAACATGGGCGAAGTCCTGGAAAGTATGATCAACGGACTCGCATTCCGCATTTCAACAGCTATCACCACAGCGCGCAGGGTATCCCCTTTCCTGAAATAATCAGACGGAATCTGCTCCGCCTTCGGAAGGATCAGTTCATTGCCCTCATCATCCAGCACCAGGATCTCTCGTTTCCATATCTGGTACACTTCACCTGTAACAATATCGCCGGTACGGTCCTTGTATTTCAGGAATACTGAATTTTTCTCCAGTTCCATGATCCGTGCAGACAGGTTCTGCCGCAATGAAAGAATCGATCTGCGACCAAAGTCCTTCATTTTCACCTCATCGGAAACTTCTTCGCCCACTTCGTAGTCCTCATCGATCAGCTTCGCGGCCGATAGTGATATCTGTAGATTCGGGTCCTCCAATTCATCATCTTCGACCACTTCGCGATTCCTCCATATCTCAAAATCGCCTTTGTCAATATTAATGATAATATCAAAGTTCTCGTCAGACCCATAATTCTTCTGCAACAAGCTTCTGAACACATCCTCCAGGACACTCATCATAGTGACACGGTCGATGTTCTTCAACTCCTTGAATTCTGAAAACGTATCAAATAAATTCAGATTTTCCATTTTACGCCATCAATACTTTAAATTTCAATAACAACTTTGGTTGATTTAATATCCTCAAATGCAAAGGTTTTACTTACACGCACATTTTTTTTCTTTTTCTGACTTCCTCCGGCAACCATCTTTTCAGTCACCTCCATGCTAATCCCTGCCTCATCCACTGCAGTCAGCATACCTTTCTTTTTTTTTCCGTCCCGAAACAGCACCTCTACATCACGACCAATATTTTTCTCATACTGTTGCTTCAGCACAAGCGGCGCACCCAGTCCGGGAGAAGAAACCTCCAGGCTGAAATTTTCATCAATCTGCTCCAGTTCGCCGGTCAGCCAGCGTGATAATTCAACACACTCATCAATCGTCACTCCCTCCATGGAATCCACAAGGACACGAATATCATTCGTCTTTCCCATGACTATATCCACGAGAAAAATTCCGGACCCCGCAATCCTGCTGAGCACCAATTCCCTAACCTTACTTTCCTCAATCATATTCTCAATAAAATAGGGGACACCAGTCCCCTATATAATCTACCTCTTATCAAACAACACGCAAAAGTACATATTTTCATTCAATTACCAAAAAATCAGTGCTTTTTTACATGTTGGTGAAATGTTTCATATTAAACCCTTACTTTTGCCTATCCATCAGGCGATTCATGGAGCAGCGACCTACAAATATGTTCAAGATCATTAATGATCCTGTCTACGGGTTCATCAAGATCCGGTACGAGATCATCTATCATCTTATTGAACATCCTTTATTTCAGAG
>CAYOSB010000235.1:0-6397 GCA_964406495.1 uncultured Bacteroidaceae bacterium
TTACGCAAAACCACGTCGAATTGTTTCAGGGATCCCTTTCTTTTCAGGATTACTTTCACCTCATCCCTGGGCCTGTATTTACTGATCTGCTCCTGCAGTTGCGATACAGTATTTACCGTGATATCGTTGATCGACATGATCACATCTCCAGGTTTGATACCGGCATCCCTGGCTGCACCGTTTTCGCTAAGGCCTGTAACGTATACACCCTGTGTACTTTCAAGATCCTCTTCCTTCGCCAGTTCGGAAGTAACATTAGTAATCGTCACGCCCAGGATTGCGCGCTGTACTTCCCCGAATTCCATCAGGTCGCCAACTACTTTCTGTACAATGCTTACCGGAATCGCAAATGAATATCCTGTATAATTTCCTGTGCGCGAAGCAATAGCTGTATTGATCCCTACCAACTGACCGATGGTATTGACAAGTGCTCCGCCACTATTTCCGGGATTCACTGCGGCATCCGTCTGAATGAATGATTCAATGGAGAAGCTGTTGCGCAGGATATTGATATTCCTGGCTTTTGCACTTACAATACCCGCGGTAACTGTTGAAGTAAGGTTATACGGATTACCTACTGCGAGGACCCATTCACCCAGCTGAATGTTGTCCGAATCACCATATTTCAATGTGGGCAGTCCTTTTTCATCTATCTTGATTAACGCAAGGTCTGTAGTAGGATCAGTACCAATTAATTCAGCGGTAAACTCCCTGCGATCGTTCATGGTTACCTGGATCTCATCGGATCCCTCGATCACATGATTATTAGTGACGATGTATCCATCCTGGCTGATGATCACACCGGATCCGAATCCGGTAACCGGGCGAGGCTCACTTTCAGGGGTGATCCCAAAAAAGAATTCATACAACGGGTTGACTTCCATCTCCCTGAATGCAGTAGTTTTTACATGGACCACCGCATTTACGGAAGCTTCAGCAGCCGCTGTGAAATCCATGGTGTACCTGGCCTCTGCAACAGGAAGATTAATCTGCCGTGCAACCGGTTGGGTGGGTATTTCCACAATCTGCTGTTCAGGCTGGAAGAACTTTGCATATATAAAAACAGCAGCCAGTGCTGACAGTAATGAAAATCCAAATAAACCAATTACTTTTCGTGATTTCATAAATATATAATTTAGTTATAGTATTAATTTACAATATGTTATAAACTTCTTTTTTTCTCAATGTGACCAGTTGCCTCGCAGCATATTTATATTCAAGATGTGCTCGGCGAACCTTCATCAATTTGCCTTGCGCTTCGTGCAATATCTACATCCCCTTTTGTGCTTGCTGCCTCTGAAATAAGAATGCTCAATGATGAAGGTTTCATAATTTTAATTTTAAAAATCCGTTGCAACATGTTCAAAATCCATGCCCCGAATCAATGTTTCCCCCACTTAACAAATCAGAATCCAAAAATATTGTAATTTTATGACTCATTTAACCTTTTTTAACGAACCAGCGATTTGAAACTACGATTTTCTAAATATCACGGGACAGGCAACGACTTCATCATGGTCGACAGCAGAAGAAATGTCATGTCAGATCAATCTCCACAACGCATTTCCTGGTTGTGTGACAGACATTTTGGCATAGGTGCTGACGGCCTGATCATATTGGAATCATCAGAAAAATATGATTTCAGCATGAAATATTTCAATGCAGACGGGTACCCGGGCAGTATGTGCGGCAATGGCGGCAGATGCATTACGTCCTTTGCCAGTAAATCGGGGTGGATCAACAGTGATTGTACATTTGAAGCCGCTGACGGTGCGCACAGATCTTCCGTACTTGCAGACGGCCGGGTACAGCTGGAGCTCAGAGACGTGAAGGGTATCGAGAAGATCCAGGAGGGATATTTGCTGAATACAGGCTCCCCCCACCTGGTAATCTTCACTGAAGCAGTTGAGCAACTGGACGTTCACGGTCTTGGCAGAAAATACAGGAATGATCCGCGTTTCAGGGATGGAACGAATGTCAACTTTGTTGAACGAACAGAAGATGGGATCATTGTCAGGACATTTGAGAGAGGCGTGGAAGACGAGACACTAAGTTGCGGTACCGGAGTAACAGCAGCAGCAATCGCCAGTAGTTTAGACAATGAAAAATATGGAAGTCCTGTGCGGGTGACCACCAGGGGAGGAAACCTCGATGTTGATTTTAGTTATGCGTCAGGAGATCAGTCGGTTAAAGAAATCTATCTCACCGGTCCGGTGGTGGATGTATTTCATGGAGAGATTAATATTTAGCAACGCGTAATACGCCCGCTTTCAAAGCGTTGCCCTTCTAAAATTACGATCATGCATCTTTTTGCTGCAGCCGTTCCGCGAAGCTAAGGATGCGGTCGAAATCAATCTCCGGCATTACTTCGAGCCGCTCTTTTTTCCGGGTCATGATCTTTTGCATCAAATTCATTTTCTTGAAGTTGAGTTCACCCCCAAAATAACTCTTTGCAAGTGCATGTTCCAGCAGCGGATCCGGAAATACTGTTTTGAGCAGTTCATCCTCATTTTCTCCCGGGTCTACACAGCAGATAAACAGGCCGACCTCCACCTTCAGCAACTGCTTCAGGTTGTCCTCACAAAACTTACGAACAGCCCGCTGGATCATTCCTTCGTGAATCGATCCTCCAATAATTACAGTGCCATACTCTTCAAAATTGATCTTTCGTCTCCTGGAGATCCTGTACATATCGACACCTTCACCGAGATCTTCTTTCAGCCTGCTTGCACATTGTTCAGTGCATCCCAAGGTTGTTGAATATGCTATTAATGTCTTCATATATTATCTCCCTGATGGTCCAAATATAGAAATCTCTGGTCATCTTACATAATAATATATCTTTTTCCCTGTAATCAGCATCATCGGAACGCCGGGGAAACAAATTATGTGAATAATGCGTATGACAGGTGTAAATATTTTTTCTATTTTTACCCCTGTATTAGAAAACACCAGCTTATGGCACGAAAACAAGAAGGCCCTCCCCGCAAGTTTCCAATTATTAATGAAGGGGCAAAACGGAAACGGGCGCAAAAGAAATACCAGCTTCCGGTGATTGGACACTTTGCAGACCGCAGCGTCGAGTTTAAGAACATCCTTGAGGCGGAGCGAGTGACAGGCATTAACTATACAATGATCTTTGAAGCCTGCATTGGCAAAATTTATAAGGCCAAAGATGTGCATTGGGAATTCAAAAAAGGGAATCACTACATTAAATACAAAGCCTTTTACATCAATGCCCAGGAAACATACACACGAAAAACCGGCTTTAACGGGTAAATTTGGCATAACAACACATACAAGAAGGTCACCATTCACGGGTGGCCTTTTTTTGTTCACCCGGGCCACCTGTCACGCAAGCGTGATTTTATGGTTCTATTTAAGGAAATGTAATTAAATTTGGGTCCGCCGAATTAAAATTGATCATGCAAGCATTCTCAGATAAGGTAGTATTCATCACCGGATCCAGTAAGGGAATTGGCCGGGCCATTGCAGAAGAATTTCTTTACAGGGGTGCCCGTGTTGTTTTGAACGGGCGCAACCGGGAGGTCCTGGAAAAGACTGCAAAGGAACTTTCTGAACCCGGCCGCGAGCTGCTGCAGATTGCAGCAGATGTGTCAGCTCCGGAAGCTTTCAGTGATGCCATGGATCAGATCCTGGAACGGTTTGAAAGGTTGGACATATTGATCCTGAATGCGGGACTCAGCTCATATGGCGCGGTGGAAAAAACAAGTAATCGATCGCTGGAACAGGTAATGCAGGTCAATACACTCGGCCCTTTCAATGGTGCCCGTATTGCACTTCCGCATATTATTGCCTCCAGGGGCAGTATCCTGTTTATCTCATCGCTGGCAGGATTGCATGGCATTCCCTATTCATCGGTTTACAGTATGAGCAAAATGGCGCTTACTGCGCTGGCGCAATCTCTTAAAACGGAACTTACCGGCAAAGGGGTGCATATTGGAATCGTCTATGTAGGGTTCACCCGCAATGATCCCAGCAAGACTGCAGTTGCTCCGGATGGTACGATTAAGCCACTACAGGACAGGCCCGGTTGGGTGCAGCAATCACCCCAAAAAGTTGCCCGTATGATTGTTCGGTGCATTCGCCGGCGCCGGTTCAGAATGACCCTTTCAGGAATGGGAAAACTGATGGCCGTTTTCAGCAGGTATTTTCCACGGCTGTTCCAGTTTGCCATGCGGGGAATGCTGAAGTCGGCGCAAAAGCTTACTGCTGAATAACTATCTCTGCGCAACAATATTAATATTTCCACGCAACAATATTAAATCCGGCAGGATCCCGGGGTGAACCGATTTCCCCGGTTGGTTATGCTTCAAACTAAAAACGGGACAGCAGGCGGATCATCACCGCACTACTGTCCCGCAAATTGAAGTTCCAACCGGCCGGTCTATGCGTTGTAGGTTGAAGAGGCTGTATCCCCTCCCCTGCCGGTCCAGTTGGTATGAAAGAACTCCCCGCGAGGTTTGTCGAGACGTTCATATGTATGGGCACCGAAGTAATCACGTTGGGCCTGCAGCATATTTGCTGGCAACCTTTCGGTACGGTAGCCATCAAAATAACTCAACGCCGAGGTGAATGCGGGAACAGGAATTCCGTTTTCCAGGGCAACTGCACATACCTTTCGCCATCCCTCCTGCGACGATTCAACTTTCTCTTTGAAAAAGTCATTCAGCAGTAGATTGGAAAGTTCATTGTCGGCATCGAAAGCGGCTTTGATATCACCCAGAAAAGCAGAGCGAATGATACATCCTCCACGCCACATCAGAGCAATCTCACCATAATTCAGGTTCCAGTTATACTCACTGGCCGCCTCTTTCAACAGCGTAAAACCCTGCGCATAAGAGACAATCTTTGATGCAAAGAGGGCCTGCCTGATATATTCTATGAACTGGGATTTATCGCCTGTGAATTTGATCTCCGGTCCGGAAAGCACCTTCGAAGCTTTCGTGCGTTCTTCCTTCAGTGCAGAAAGACAGCGTGCAAATACGGATTCCCCGATCAATGTAAGGGGAATTCCCAGGTCGAGGGCTGAGATCCCGGTCCATTTACCCGTTCCTTTTTGCCCGGCAGTATCGAGTATCTTTTCCAGCAGCGGATCGTCTTCTTCATCCCTGTACCCGAGGATATCACGCGTGATCTCGATCAGGTAGGAATCCAGTTCGCCCTTATTCCACTCCTTGAATACCTCGTGCATTTCGTCGGCATCCATTCCCAACAGGTTTTTCATGAGGAAATAGGCCTCACTGATCAATTGCATATCGCCATATTCGATGCCATTGTGTACCATTTTTACAAAATGACCTGCACCATCGCTTCCTACCCAGTCACAGCAGGGCGTGCCATCTTCCACTTTGGCGGAAATAGACTGGAAGATCTCTTTCACATGGGGCCAGGCCGCATCTGAACCTCCCGGCATAATCGATGGTCCGTTCAACGCACCTTCCTCGCCTCCTGACACGCCTGTGCCAATGAAGAGCAGTCCCTTCTCTTCGACGTATTTTGTCCGGCGGATGGTATCAGGATAGTGTGAATTTCCTCCATCAATAATGATGTCCCCTTCCTCCAGGTGCGGCAGCACCATTTCAATGAAGTCATCAACAGGCTTCCCTGCTTTCACAAGCAGCATTACTTTGCGCGGACGTTCAAGCGCAGCGACAAATTCCTCCACGGATTTTGCGCCGATAAAATTTTTACCCTTGCCCCTGCCATTTACAAATTTGTCCACTTTCTCAACGGTCCGGTTATACACGGCTACCGTATATCCGTTGCGTTCCATATTCAATACCAGGTTTTCACCCATAACTGCGAGGCCAATCAGGCCAATGTCTGCTTTTTCTTTCATCTTTTTTGTTATTTTACTATTTGCAAGTTTTAGATTATTATTCAGTAACCTTATCGTTATATTCATGACCCCGCGGGTCCGGAATCCTGTTCTGACTGTCCTTGGGGCATTGTTAAAGTTGCTCCAGCAGGTTAAAAACAACTGTCGCCAATGACACCAAACCTGAGTCCTTCAAAAATTTCCCTGTATTTTCCGTCATCATTATAGACCCGTACATTGTAAGCCGGAGGTTCGCGCCGGATCCCGTAATCACCTCTCAGCTTTTCAAACTGATCCATGTGGTCCATAAATCGCTCATGATCCGCGCTTACATCATATGTCATTTCGTATGATTCCCGTATGATCTCCATTATGTCTGATGCTCCTCCATCTACGAACAATTCCGGCTCCGCCGGAGGAGGAACATCTGAAGGCTCCCAATGATCCATGCCGAGGCTGAAAAATTTGCTGACGGCCCGGACACTCATGGTGGTGCCATTGGCCTTTCCATCTGCAGAGTATCCTGCAATATGCGGGGTTGCAATGGTCAGCATT
>CAYOSB010000236.1:0-6382 GCA_964406495.1 uncultured Bacteroidaceae bacterium
TCGTCCGTTCATCCATGTTGAAGGAATTACATCCAAGGAATTTCGTCAATCCAAAGTAGACCTCTCCCATCACACCGCAGTGATTTTTACTAGCAAGACCGCCATTGATCACTACTTCAGAATTGCTGAAGAAACAAGGGTGGCCATTCCAGATACCATGAAATACTTCTGCATCTCTGAATCAACTGCTTATTACTTGCAGAAGTACATTGTTTACAGGAAGCGGAAGATCTTTTTTGGAAAAGGAAAAATGGAAGACCTGGTCGAAATCATGGCCAAACACAAGGATGAAAACTTTCTTGTTCCACTCTCTGCCGCACATAAAGAAGAGATTCCCGAACTTCTTGAAAAACATAAATTTAAATACACCAAGTCAATACTGTATAAGACAGAATGCAGCGATCTTACTGACCTGGCGGATGTGAATTACGACGTATTGGTTTTCTACAGTCCGTCAGGTATTAAATCCCTGCTGAAGAATTTCCCCGATTTTAAGCAGAATAATACCAAGATCGCATCTTTCGGTGACAAGACCGCAAAAGCAGTGGAGGAGGCTGGGCTCAGGCTCGATATAAAAGCCCCTGCACCAAAGGCTCCCTCCATGACCATGGCCCTGGAGAGCTTTATTGAGCAGCACAATAAAAATGGGAAAAGCTGACATGCGGCAAATATTTTTTACTGAAGGGGGAGTGATCCCCCTTTTTTTATGGCAACACCCTATATGGCAACGCAAGGATTGAACAAAAATGAAAAACTGAAGCGCAGGAAGTCGATTGAATCACTGTTCCGATCCGGGAACACTTTCTCTTCGCCACCCTTCCGCCTGCTGTACCGCAGGGTGGAAGGTCTTGCTGTGCCTGTTCAGATGACCGTGGCCATCCCCAGGAGAAGCATTCGGCGTGCAGTTGACCGCAACCTGCTTAAGCGCAGGACCCGCGAAGCATACCGGCTGCAAAAGCATCAACTGCTTGAAAAAGTTACACAACAAAATCACTGCTACGAGATCCTCTTCCTCTATCAGTCAGATGAGATCACTGATTTTAAAACCATCCGAAGCGCTGTCCGGGTCCTCCTGGTACGGCTCGGACAGATGGCAGAAAGAAACTGAATTCAGTCCCACACCTTCCTGCCTTTGCCTTAATAACTAACCGTCTCATCCCTTTCGCCTTCCCGCCCTGCGCCAGGCTTTCTAGATTCTTGTTTTTTGCCCTCCATTTAAGGTACCATGGCCCTTTGCCTTTCTGCCATTTTGTTCGAAAATTGCCCGGCTGCTCTTCCCAACAGCAAGGAATCTCCCGATAACTTGTGCTTCATAACTTTACCGGAATTGTTTACTATTTCTCATTGAGGTAATCTCCTTTGACAGGAATCTCCCGATAACTTGTGCTTCATAACTTTATTGGGATTATTCACATTTTATTATTGCTGTACTCTCCTTTGCCAGGTATCTACGGGGCAAAAACAGCTATTGATATTGTTTCAGCGCTTGAGTACCTTTAGTGGATCAAACCCCCTAAATCTGTACACATGAAATGTTCCCGGATCTTTACCCTCGCCTTTACCACCGTGCTGTTCACTTTCCTTGCATGTAACCGTACGGGCGATCACCGACTGGAAACACCGGCGTTCAATCCCATGATCACTGCTTTTACCAGTGGGATCATCTCTTCCGAATCCCCGGTACAGGTGCGATTTGCAGAACCCATTGCCGATTCTGTGGAGACCAATGAAAGGGTGGAAAAGGGCATCTTGTCGCTGGATCCTTCCGTGGAGGGCGAAGCATACTATATCGACCGGCAGACCATTGAATTCAGACCGGAGGGGCGTTTCAGCCAGGGGACAGCTTATGATGTGCGTGTGAATCTGAACAAATTGTTTCCGAAGGCAACTACCTCGAAAACATTTGATTTCCGGTTCCATACCATAGAACAACACCTGCACATTGAACTGGAAGGATTCCGGCCCTACAACGATTACAGGCCCGGGATGAACTATCTCACCGCAACAATAACAACAGCTGATATCGCTGATGCTGAAGCAATCCGTAAAGTGATCGAGGTGGTCCAGGATGGCGAAACACTGCCGGTACGATGGGAGCACGGACCGGCGGGGAAGGAGCACCAGTTTACCATCGACAGCATCCTTAGGGCTGATGAAAAACTTCAGGTGGAGATCCAATATGACGGACAAACAATCAGCGCGGCACAACAGGGCAAAAAAGTGTTTGAGGTACCGGCCCTGGACGATTTCAAGGTGATCGGTCAACGGTTGGTACAATATCCTGAGCAACACGTGCTGCTTAGCTTTTCAGATCCCCTGCGCAAGGACCAGTCGCTTGATGGATTGATCCGCCTGGGCAACGATACCGATATGCGGTACGTCGTGGAGGGAAATATGGTCAGGGCCTATCCAAATATCCGGCAGAATGGTTCCCTTACCCTTTTTGTGGAACCGGGTATCAGGAATATAACAGGGAAAAGCCTTACCACGGGACAAAGTTTTAGCATCACTTTCGAAGAGATCAAACCTGCTGTCGAACTGTTGGGAAATGGAGTGATCATTCCCACAGCAGATGAGGTGGTGCTTCCATTCAAGGCTGTGAACCTGAGGGCTGTAGACCTCAGGGTGATCCGCATTTATGAAGATAACATTGCCCAGTTCCTGCAGGTGAATCAACTCGGTGGAAACCGGGAGCTAAAAAGAGCCGGAAGACTGATCGTGAAAAAGACCATTGACCTCGTAGCCGATCAGCCGATCAATTACGGACAATGGAATACATTTTCATTGAACCTTACCGACCTGGTAAAGACAGAACCAGGCGCGATCTACCGCGTGGAACTGAATTTCAGACAGTCCCATTCGATGTTTTCCTGCGGTGGTACACCACCGGCGATGCAACTGGATACTGCGCAAAAATACGACGGAATACGGGAAGAAGACCTTACCTACTGGGATTCCTATGATAGCTATTCCAGCAACTGGGACTATTACAACTATGAAGGATACAACTGGGAAGACCGGGAGGATCCCTGTAAACCTGCTTATTACGGTAACAGACGAGCAGTATCGAGAAATATCCTGGCCAGTAACCTGGGTCTCATGGCGAAATACGGATCCAACGGGCAGCTGCATGTTACCGTGACAAACCTGTTACAGGCCACCGCAGTTTCCGGGGCTGCAGTGAAGGTATACAATTTCCAACAACAGCTCCTGTCGGAAACACCCACGAATAATGTCGGCATGGCGGTGATGGAGTTGGATTCCAGGCCTTTCCTGGTAGTGGCCGAACAGGGCGGACAAAAAGGATATCTGAGGATGGTAGAGGGTGCTGCACTTTCCTACAGTATGTTTGAAGTGTCTGGAACGGTAGTACAAAATGGAATTAAAGGATTCCTGTACGGGGAAAGAGGCGTATGGCGGCCCGGGGATTCCCTGTTTATAAATTTAATTCTGAATGACCAGGAAAATCCGCTCCCGGAAGGACACCCGGTGACTTTTGAGCTGAAAGATCCACAGGGAAAAGTGGTACAAAAACGCATTGCTCCAGGGAATTCCAACGGGTTCTATCCGTTTCATACCCGGACCGACAACAGCGCACCTACGGGAAGATACACGGTTATTGCCTCAGCAGGAGGCGTTTCGTTCAGGAAAGTATTGCAGGTGGAAACCATCAAACCCAACCGGCTGCGTATCGATCTCGCGTTTGACCAGGGCGATACGATCTATCCCGCAAAAGGACAGGTTAGAGGAACATTGTCCGGGGAATGGCTTACGGGAGCAACAGCCAATGGCCTGCGTGCCGAAGTAGAAGTGCTTCTGAGACCGGCAGCCACGACATTTAAAGGATTTGGGGCCTATACGTTTACAGACCCTGCGAAACAGGTCGACCGCAACGCGACTACCTTTTGGGAAGGGAACATTGATCAGAACGGTCAGGCTCGCTTTTCAAGACAACTCAATATTGGAGGTACAGCTCCAGGAATGTTGAATGCAATTTTCACCACCCGTTTATTTGAACGGTCAGGGGAATTCAGTATTGACCAGAAAACACTGACCTGTTCACCATATAACACCTATGTGGGAATTAAAACCCCTCCGGGTGATCAACGGGGGATGCTTCTTACCGACACAATGCACCGGGTAGATGTGGTAACCATAGATACGGACGGGGATCCTGTGACAAAACTTGGACTGGAAGCAAAAGTATACAAGCTCTCCTGGAGATGGTGGTGGGATGCATCCTATGAGAACATCGCCTCTTATATGGGCAGTAATACCAGGTCCCCGGTCTACGAGTCGACCATCAATACGACCCATGGAAAAGGTGGGTTCAGTTTCCGGATCGATTATCCTGAATGGGGACGGTACCTGGTCGTGGTAAGGGATAAAGGCGGACACAGTGCCGCAAAGATCGTGTATGTCGACTGGCCCGGATGGGCTGGAAGAGCGAGGAAAGGTGATCCGGATGCCGCTTCGGTACTGACATTCAGCTCTGATAAGAAAACCTATACAGTCGGTGAAACAGCAATGATCACCATACCCTCATCCACACAGGGACGTATCCTGGTGAGCCTGGAGAATGGCAGCGGTATACTGCGGCAGGAATGGATTGAAACCAGCGGATCAGAGACCAAATATAACTTACCGATCACTCCTGAAATGACACCAAATATTTATGTGTTTGCCTCGCTGATCCAACCACATAAAAATACGGAGAACGATCTCCCGATCCGGTTGTTCGGTGTGATCCCCATCAGGGTTGAAGATCCCGCTACCCGGCTATACCCGCAACTGAAAATGCCGGATGAACTGCGTCCAGAAAGTAAGGTGCGGCTTGAGGTGACTGAGAAATACAACAAGCAGATGACCTATACCATCGCGATGGTGGATGAAGGATTGCTGGACCTCACGCGGTTCAAAACTCCCGATCCGTGGTCTGCCTTCTTTGCCAAGGAAGCGCTGGGGGTGAAAACCTGGGATATGTTTGAAGAGGTACTCGGTGCATTCGGGGGCAGGATCGATGGTATTTACAGCATCGGTGGGGGAATGGATGAGAACGGTCAGGGAGCAAAAGATGCCAACCGCTTTCCGCCCATGATTGAATTTCTGGGTCCGTTTACCCTCGAAACAAAACGCAATGTACATGAGATCACGATCCCCAATTATATCGGGTCGGTCAGGACCATGGTAATCGCCGGGAACAGGGAAGCTTATGGCCATACCGAAAAGACCACGCCTGTAAAACAACCACTTATGCTCCTGGCTACCCTGCCACGGGTGCTGGGTCCCGGAGAAGAAGTAGCACTGCCGGTAAATGTATTCGTGATGGATGAGGGGATCGGGGAGGTGGAGATCACCCTCACAACAAACGATATGCTGATCCCTGCTGAAAAGAAAAAGACGGTCTCTTTTAATGGCACAGGTGACAGGATCATTGATTTTATGCTGAAGACACCGGAAAAAACTGGTGTGGGAACCGTGCACATCGAAGCCGTTTCAGGAAAACACAGCGCTGCCTATGATGTCGAGCTGAACGTGCGTTCTTCGAATCCTCCGGTGACCAACTTCATCACTGCTGCCCTTGAAGCTGGTGAAACGATGCGGAAAGAATTTAATTACGTGGGTATGCCGGGTACCAATGAGCTGATGCTGGAGGTATCCAATATCCCACCGATCGATTTTGGACGCAGACTAAAATACCTGCTGCGTTATCCACACGGGTGTGTCGAACAGGTTACCTCTGCAGCTTTCCCGCAATTGTTCCTCGGTGATGTGGTGGAATTAAATGATCAGGCTGCCCGGAAAGCGGAAAATAATGTAAGAAATGCCATCAGCAGGATCACCACTTTCCAGCTTTCTACAGGCGGATTCTCTTATTGGCCGGGATCCATTAAGGCCTCGGACTGGGGAACCTCGTATGCCGGGCATTTCTTGCTGGAGGCAACGGAAAAAGGATATGATGTTTCCGAATCTGTACTGCAATCATGGAGAAAATACCAGCGCAAAGCGGCCAGGAGATGGAATATCGATGGGTCGACGCATACCTATGAGATCAGGCAGGAGCAGCTCCTCCAGGCATACAGGCTCTATACCCTTGCACTGTCAGGAAATGCAGAGATCGGATCCATGAACAGGCTGCGGGAGCGTACCGACTTGTTACCGGAAGCAAAATGGAGACTTGCCGCTGCATATGCACTTACAGGTCAGAAGGAAACAGCCCGCGAGCTGGTTACCCAGGTCCCCACACAGGTGGAGGAATATTATGATTCCAGGTATACCTTTGGCAGCAAGACGCGCGACCAGGCCATGATCCTCGAGGCCATGATCCTGATCGGGATGAAGGAAAACGGGGTACTGCTGCTGGAGCAGATCGCTGAACGAC
>CAYOSB010000237.1:0-6306 GCA_964406495.1 uncultured Bacteroidaceae bacterium
TCCACGCGGGAGGCTGCGCCCTCGTTGCCGGATTTCGAGAAGACCGGTCCCATCGGTGGTGTCCTATACCTATTACCTGAAATTGTTTAAGAAGATCCGCAAAACCGATGCTTCAAATATTTTCCAAAAGCGCTACAGGATCCCGAATTTTCGAAAGATTTTAATCCTGATCCGCTGTGCTGTTGAAGTGAAACTGGGGTTGAAATAATCAATGTCATGGATCATGGATCGGGCAGTGTACGGAGCGAGCGGACATCCGAGGCACAGAAAAGAGGCCGGGATTTAAAATGGTCGCATGAGGCGAACAGGTTTGAGAAAAAGGAAGGCTTGAGAAAATGACGATAAAAAAGTAGGGTAAATGAGTCATAAAAACAGAAAATAATTAACAATGGATACCACCTGGACATATTTCCTGATCCTCGGACTTTCGCTCCTCTACCCGCTGGCGCAGAGTTTCGAGAAGCGCGTATTCATGTACCGGAAAATGAAATTCATCTTCCCCGGGATCTGGTTTTCAGGCACCCTGTTTATTATCTGGGATGTTTTCTTTACAAAAGCCGGGATCTGGGGATTCAACCACAACTACACCAAAGATTTATATCTGCTCGGTCTGCCCATTGAAGAATGGCTCTTTTTCCTGGTCATTCCCTACTGTATCTTCTTCCTGCACGAAGTGCTCCGTTTTTTTGTAAAGAAATTTTACTTTCCACGGTTCGCTAAATATGTCATCTGGACTTTACTTGTAGCAGGAACAATCGCACTCCCCTTCGTATGGGGAAAAACGTATACCTTCACCACGATCGCTTTTGTGTTGCCGTTCCTGGCCCTGCAGCTGGTGCTGAAGACCTGGAAGACCTGGTTCTCCGGGTTCCTGCTGACCTACCTGGTCTCCTTCATCCCGTTTATCATCGTCAACGGCTACCTTACCCGTATCCCGGTGGTCTGGTACAACAACATGGAAAACCTCTCCTTCAGGATCACTACTATCCCCATCGAAGATTTTATTTATCTGCTTGGTATGCTGATCCCGGCATTCACAGTCTACCAGTGGCTGCTGCACAGGTACGGATCAGAAAAACTGAAGGAGCGGATGAAACTGGGAGAAGTGAGTGGGTTTTAGACGGTTTGGATTCCAGAAACTATGTCTTCCTGGAAAGGTGACTCTCATGCGAATAGTTTATCTTTGCGTAAGCAACGTTTCTATAAAAAGATAACGGGATATGTGCATCAAACCCCTGCCAAAAAGCGGAAGCCAATTCACTCAACATCCAATGCGTAATTCATTTTCAATAAGATCATCTTTTTGCAGGAGATTGTTTCATCCCTGCAAACTGTGGTCATTGGTCACCCTGCTTTTGATCGTCCTGGTCCAGGGCAATACTCTGGCCCAAAACAATTCCCAGGCCCAAAACAATGTTCAGTTTCAAAACAATGTTCAGGTTCAAAGCGATGGTCGGGGCCAAAGTAACGCCCAGCGCCAAAACAGTGTGAATGGCGAAAGTAACGCTCCGGGCCAAAGCAATACCAATGGCCAAAGCAATGACCGGAGCCTGAGTACTGTCCGTGTCCCTGTTAAAGGAAAGATCGGTCTCACGCTGAGTGGGGGCGGGGCCAAGGGGTTTGCACATATCGGAGTATTGCATGTAATGGACAGCCTTGGTCTGAAGGTGGATTATATATCAGGCACCAGCATGGGCAGCATCGTTGGCGGGCTGTATTCCGCAGGTTATTCAGCCAACGATATTGAAAGGATCGCCCTGTCTATTGATTGGGAAAATGTGTTTGCTTCCATCCCCGGATTGAAAAATACACATGTCCGTAACCGTGACCAATCGGGAAAACACCTGATTGAAGTGCCATTTGAAAAGTTTAGGATCGTTGTCAGAACCGGGGCCATTGAAGGTCAGCAGATGTGGAGTATCCTGGAAAAATTGTTTTTTCATCTGCGTGAAACAGAGGACTTTTCCCGGTTTCCCATCCCCTTTGCCTGTGTGGCTACCAATATTGAAACAGGTGAACCGGTGGTGATCTCCTCCGGCAATATTATTAGCGCCCTTCGCGCCAGCACAGCTATACCGGGTGTTTTTACCGCGATAGAAAGAGATGGCACATACCTGGTAGACGGGGGGGCTGTAAATAATTTCCCTGTGAATGTCGTACAAGAAATGGGAGCAGAATATGTGATCGGCGTGAATGTGTCCCGCGGATTGCGCAAAGCTGAGGAACTGAACACACCGATTGATGTCATTTACCAGACGGGCATGTTTAAAAACGCTGCCATGTTTGATAAGAATAAAAAGAACACCGATCTCTTTATTATGCCTGATTTAACCGGTTACGATGTATCGGATTTTACCGATGCAAGGCAAATCATTGAGAGAGGCAAACAAATGGCCAGGAACTTTATACCCGAGCTGAAGGAGCTGGCGATAATCAACCCTGCGACTCCCGGAACGACTCCCGATGTGCCTGATGAAAAGTACATTGTGGTTGAGCAACTCTCCTACCAGGGGCTCAAAAACATCAGGGAAGGTTTTCTGGATAATATTACAGATGCATACATCCAGGATACAACAACAGCAGCAGAGATCAGTGAGCTCATACAAAGGCTATATGCCACGGGCTATTTCGAAAGAATAACATACAATTATCATGCTTCGAACACAGATCCTGAGAAAAAGCGGTTGGTTTTCTCTTTCATTGAAAAACAGATGAATTCGCTGAAGCTGGGGCTGAATTACAATGATTTCATGGGCATTGGCCTGGTGGGCGGCCTGACAACCAAGAAATTATTATTGCATAATCTGTATGGGGATTTCAATTTCAGTTTGGGCAGGTATCCAGCTTATCGTGTACAAGTTGACTTTTTCACGTCCGAACATCTCAAAAACTGGATGAGCCTGAAAACCGAAGGCAATGTGCTGGATTTTCCCTACAACGAAAATTTCGTTACTGTGGCCGCCTATAGTAAACGATACTTTGGGGTGGATGTTTCCTTCAACCAAACCTTAGGGAGAAATGCCTATCTGTTTACAGGTGCCTCATACTATTTTCAGCACCTGGAGCCAACCATCCAGACAGATTTTGCCCTGCAAGGAAAAAATTCAGCAAATGAAATTTTCGCCGGAGTAAAAAAATATACGCTCAACAGGCATGCTTTTCCCCTTTCGGGACAGAATTTCTCATTGAAAACTTCCTGGGTACTGAATCAGAAACCTTCGTTAAACATCGTTGGCGAGGACGAAAGCATAGATAATTTATCACAATCGGACATTGAGATCACGGACTTTTTACAACTAAAATTCATCTATGAGTTTTTTCAACCGGTAGCCGACCATTCTTCATTTTTTGCCAGGTTCCAGGCAGGCTACAATTACAACTATACCCAGGGATTTCTGAATATGTTCAACCTGGGTGGAACCTCTGCGTTTTTGCGTGACCAAATAATATTTCCCGGTATTGATGAATATGGAATCCTTACCCCTGCAGCAATCACCGCCGAACTGGGATGGAACATCAATACCTGGTCCGGTATCTATCTCACCCCTGTATTGGGGGCTGCCCTGTATGATTTTGATGTTGAATTGATCAGTGAAATTGATGTCGACAATCTGCTCCTGGGATCCAGCCTGAGCGTGGGATACCTCTCCCCACTTGGTCCCCTGAATGCCACCATTTCATATAGCCCTCAGAAAAATAGTGTGTTGGGTTATATCAATTTTGGATGGAATTTCTAGCAGCCGGTGTCCCTTTCCGAATCCTTTCATGTTATTCCCTGTCACCAGCTGGCTTTTTTTACTACTATCAGGCCTGATCTTTTTGACGCGGTTATTAACATATGTACATCAGCGGACCTGGCTAACCATTTTCTGTCCGGAACAGGGGACCAGTTTTTCTATGTTCCAGATCATTTTTTTTGCAACCCTTATTGTTCTAATTTCGCAATGGACAAATCAGATTGGAATGTATGGAAAAGATCATGGTGATCGGCGCCTCGGGTCAGATCGGCTCAGAGCTGGTTGTTGAACTGAGAAAAATATACGGTACCGGCAATGTCTGGGCAACAGATATCAAAACACCAGGGGCCAAAGTGGCAGAAGAAGGACCTTTCCAGGTGCTGGATGTCATGGACGACAAGCAGCTGATCCATTTCGTGATCCGCAACAAGATCACACAAATTTACCACCTGGCGGCTGTACTCTCCGGGAACGCGGAGAAACTGCCCATCCAGGCATGGAACATCAACATGGACAGCCTGATGAATATCCTTGAGGTCGCCCGGATGGTCGAGGATGTGAAGAAGGTATTCTGGCCCAGCTCCATCGCGGTATTCGGTCCTACCACTCCCAGGGTGAACACACCCCAGCTGACCACCATGGAACCGATCACGGTATACGGTGTATCCAAACTCGCCGGGGAGCGGTGGTGCGATTATTATTACAACAAGTACGGCGTGGACGTACGTAGTGTCCGGTATCCCGGGCTGATCAGCTACAAGACCGAAGCCGGCGGAGGGACCACCGATTATGCGGTGGAGATCTTCTATGAAGCGGTACGAAACGGCCGCTATACATCCTTCCTTCAGGAAGGAACCTCCCTGCCCATGCTCTTCATGCCGGATGCCATTAAAGGGACCATCGATTTGATGGAAGCAGAACGGTCAAAACTCACCATTCACAGCAGTTACAACATGGGGGGATTCAGCACAGCCCCGGAAGAAATTGCAGAGGAGATCAAAAAACACATTCCGGGATTTTCGCTCTCCTACAACCCCGATTTCAGGCAGCAGATCGCTGAATCGTGGCCACAGAGTGTGGACGATACCGTGGCACGCATGGACTGGGGATATAAAACCAAATACGACCTGGAAAAAATGACCGGGATCATGCTGAAAGAGATCAGGAAAAAATTAAATCAATAAAATATTTCAATTATGTACGGAAAGATCAAAGAACACTTGCAGCAAGAGATCAAAGAGATCCGGGAAGCAGGATTGTACAAGGAAGAACGCATCATCACCTCCCCGCAGGGCGCTGAGATCACCATCAATACCGGTGAGGAAGTGCTGAATTTCTGTGCCAACAACTACCTGGGACTGTCGAACCATCCCGAACTGGTGCAGGCCGCGAAAGATGCCCTGGACTCCCATGGGTTTGGGATGTCATCCGTACGCTTCATCTGCGGAACGCAGGACATCCACAAAACCCTGGAGCAGAAGATCGCTGAATTCTTTGGTACCGAAGATACCAACCTGTACGCAGCCTGTTTCGATGCCAACGGGGGGATCTTCGAACCGTTGCTTACAGCCGAGGATGCCATTATCTCTGACAGCCTGAACCATGCCTCGATCATCGACGGCGTAAGGTTGTGCAAGGCGCAGCGCTACAGGTACAAAAATGCCGACATGGCCGACCTGGAAGAACAACTGAAAGCAGCACAGGCACAACGGTTCCGGATCATTGTCACCGACGGGGTCTTCTCCATGGACGGTAACGTGGCACCGGTAGACAAGATGGTGGAGCTTGCTGAAAAATATGATGCCATGGTAATGGTGGACGAATGCCATTCTGCAGGTGTCGTAGGTGAAACTGGCCGTGGGGTAACTGAATTGTTCGATATCCGTGGCAAGGTGGACATCATCACCGGCACCCTGGGCAAGGCGTTCGGGGGTGCCATCGGTGGATTCACCACAGGGAAAAAGGAGATCATCGAGATGCTTCGTCAGCGCTCGCGTCCCTATCTTTTCTCAAATTCATTGCCACCTACCGCAGTAGGAGCAGGCATCCGCATGTTCGACATGATGGCTGAAACCACGCAGCTGCAGGACCAGCTGCATGCGAATACAGACTATTTCATGAAGGAGATGACCACTGCCGGTTTCGATATCAAACCCACAGCCTCTGCCATCTGTGCCGTGATGCTGTATGACGCCAAACTGTCGCAGGATTTTGCCGCCAGGCTGCTCGAAGAAGGAATCTACGTGATCGGATTTTACTATCCCGTGGTCCCGAAAGGCGAGGCCCGCATCCGTGTGCAGCTCTCAGCGGCCCATACCCGGGAACACCTCGAAAAAGCAGTGGTAGCATTCAAAAAAGTGGGCAAGGAACTGGGTGTGATCTAGGTGAACAATCACACCATGAGAATTCACCTGATAGCAATCGGCGGTGCTGTGATGCAGCCGGTAGATCAGGGCATGCAGTCGAAATAAACAATTGCTCAGCTACAACTCCCTCGATCACCCTGATATTTTCACAGGTAGATATTTTAGTTATAGTATTTATTTACAATATGTTATAAATTTCGTTT
>CAYOSB010000238.1:0-6264 GCA_964406495.1 uncultured Bacteroidaceae bacterium
GAAGAAAAGCTTATATCGAGCCCGATCCCTATGGAATGCTTTTTATCCCCACAGGATCCTTTACAATGGGACCCAGTGACCAGGATATCGCATGGACACAGAATGCACTATCCAGGACCGTATCGATTGATGCCTTCTGGATGGACGAGACTGAAATCACCAACAATGAATACCGGCAATTCGTATTTTGGGTCCGTGATTCTCTCATCCGTAAAGGACTTGCCAATGCAGGGATTCAGGATTTTCAGTATATCGATGAGAACGATCAGCCGGTGATGCTTGAATCCGACGATTTCAGAATCAATTGGGAAACCCCCCTGGATGTGATCAAAAAGGACGTCGATATGAAGACCATCGTATATGGTGATGCACTCTCTGGTGACCCGGGGCTGGATCTCTATTATACTGGAGCAGAACGCCTTTCACCACGTGGCAGGGAATTGAAGATTGAGAACCTCATCTACAACTACTATTGGGTGGATCTTCAGCAAGCGGCCAGGTCAAGCAACAGGATGCGGCTGGATTATAATACCGGTGATGACAAGCCAAATGTAACCTATGGAGAGGAGGGTACAGAAGTAATCAGGCCCGACGGTACCACAGAACCACTCGAAGGAAGGGGTTCATTCGTGCACAAGGATTGGGTGATGGTATACCCCGACACCCTCTGTTGGATCGCAGATTTTACTTACAGCTATAATGAACCGATGGCCACCATGTATTTCTGGCATCCTTCCTACGATAATTATCCCGTGGTGGGAGTCAGCTGGAAACAGGCAAACGCTTTTTGCAACTGGAGAACCAACTACCTGAATGACGCACTTGCCAAATCAGGATTACCCCTGGTGCAGGATTACAGGTTGCCCCTCGAAGCAGAATGGGAATTTGCCGCAAGGGGAAACCTGGACCACAGTATGTATCCCTGGGGAGGTGTGTATCTCCGCAATAAACTCGGGTGCTTCGTCGCCAATTTCAAGCCTCTGCGTGGTAACTACGTAGATGATGGAGCGCTTGCAACAGAAAGGGTGGCCACATTCGCAGCCAATGAATACGGTCTCTATGATATGGCCGGTAACGTGGCAGAATGGACCATCAGCGCCTATGACCCTTCATCTTATGTGTTTTCTGCTACATTGAATCCTGATTTCAAATATAACGCAAAACCAAATGATCCTCCGGCAATGAAGCGTAAAGTAATCCGTGGTGGTTCATGGAAAGATGTTGCCCGCTATTTACAGGTGAGTGTGCGTGATTACGAATACCAGGACACGGCCAAATCTTACATCGGATTCCGTTGCGTGCGGTCATATTTAGGTACAAATTAATTATCATTTATCATGGGAATCACAGAAATAGTCCAAAGTTCAGGATGGAAATCCTTCACAGCTAAGCTTTATGGTTTTGGAGCATCAATCGTGATTGTCGGTGCCCTGTTCAAGATCCAGCACTGGCCGGGGGCGAGTATCGCACTTACAAGCGGACTGCTGATCGAGGCAGTCATCTTCTTCTTCTCAGCATTTGAACCGCTGCACGAGGAACTTGACTGGACGCTGGTGTATCCGGAGCTTGCCGGCATGTCGGACCCGGACGAAATCGATGAAATCAAGGAAGAAGCACTGGCCGGAAGAAATGTAGGCCTGCAGAAATTTGACGACCTGATCAAAGAATCGCAGATCAGCGAGGCTGATGTCAAAAACCTTGGGAAAAGCATCACAGCCATCTCAGCCACCTCTGAGTCCATTGCTGATATTACAGCAGCATCACTGGCTACAAAAGAGTATTTTAACAAAATGGGCAGCGCTGCAACCAATATGGACCAGGTGGCAACGGCATACGGGACCAACACAGGTCTGCTTAACCAACAGGTCGAAACACTTGCCTCCTCATATCAGAAAACTTCCCAGCTCATCGATGAAAAGGGAAAAGAAATCGCAGAAAGATTCGCTGCATCCAGTAGCAGTCTGACCGCAGCCTATGAAGCCATGTCAGGCGAAGTAAAACAGGAGCATACCCAGATATCAGAAAGTCAGAAAAAATTCCAGGGACAACTGGAACAACTGAGTAACAGCCTTGCCGAATTGAACAATACCTATAAGTCACAGGTAGATGGAAGCAAGGAACACCTCAAAGGGACCTCCGATGTATACAAGGGACTCAACGAAATGGTCAGCAGCCTGAAAACTTCAGTAGATGAAACACAGAAGTATAAGGACGAAATCACCAAGCTGAGTGAAAGCCTTTCGGAATTGAATAATATTTACGGTTCCATGCTCTCAGCAATGAGCATTCGTAAAAAGTAATACTTAATTGATTTAATCCATTTCGTATGGGACACGGTAAGGAAACCCCGAGACAGAAAATGATCGGCATGATGTATTTGGTGTTGACAGCCATGCTGGCATTGAATGTGTCCAAAGATGTGCTCGACGCATTTGTCATCGTAGATCATGGCCTGAATGAGACCACCCACAACTACGCATCGAAAAACGAGGGGTTATATGGAAAAATTGACTTCGAATACGCACAAAACCAGGCGAAAGCGGGAGTATGGAAAGCAAAAGCGGATTCGGTCAAGCAAATGTCGGTAGATCTTTTCTCATTTATCAATGAATGCAAGGTGCAAATCGTAGAGATCAATGACCCGGAAGCAATTATTGATGGAGAAGTGGAACTGGATGAGGTGAAGAAAAAAGACGATACCGATACCCCTGCTGAAGTGATGATCGTGAAAGGTAAAGGACATGAGCTGGAAGAAAGAATGGATACCTTCAGGGAAAGAATGATCGGGATGATCGAAGATCCAGATGATTACCGGGGACTCGTTGAAGCCATCCAGGGGAACCTTGCCACTGACCCGCATCCCGCTGAAAAAATCGGCGACCCTGATGTGCCCTGGGCTGAACATAATTTTGAACACCTGCCGCTTGCTTCTGTGATCACCATTCTGTCAAAATTACAGGCTGATGTCAGGAATGTTGAATCAGACATGGTGAGCTACCTCCTTGAACAGGTGGGTGCAAAAGACTTTAAAGTAAATGTGCTCGAAGCAGTAGTACTGCCGAACTCAAACGTGGTCTTCAAAGGACAACAATACAAGGCATCAGTCTTCCTCGCTGCCTACGATTCAACGAAAACCCCTGAGGTGATCCTGGAAAATGGCCAAACCCTGCAAGTAGAAGGCGGAAAAGGAATCTATACTGCTACCTCCAATACTGCAGGAGAAAGAAGTTGGGGTGGCGTCCTGAGGCTTGAAAACGACGGGCAGATCATCGAACGGGAATTCGATGCCTCCTACAGGGTCACTGAAGCGAATGCGGTGATCTCACCAACAAAAATGAACGTATTTTACAGGGGTGTTGATAACCCCGTCTCTGTTTCTGCATCAGGCGTTCCTGAAAGTGCTGTGAGTCCCAGGATATCTGCCGGAAAGATCCGTAAAGTATCTGCCGGTAACTACATCGTACAACCCGGTCCCAGGGAAACCACCAGCAAGGTCAGTGTATATGCGAATGTGGAAGGAAAACAGAGCTTCATGGGAGAAATGACCTTCCGTGTGCTGAATCTCCCCGACCCGACCGCGCAGGTAAAGGGTATTCCAAAAGGAACAGGATTTTTAACACTCGGTGACCTGACAAGGCTGCAAAAAGTAGAAGCCATTGCTGAAGATTTTTTGTTTGAAGTGGATTTTACCGTTACAAATTTTAAGGTGAATGTCGTAGCTTCAGGTGGTATCAATATTATTGAAGAATCCAACAGCGAGAATTTCACCTCTGCCCAGAAAGAATTATTCAGGAACATGCGGGCCGGACAACGCGTATTTATTGAAGATGTTGAAGCCATCGGACCAGATGGTGTAAAACGTCAGCTCAATGGCATAACAATTAAAATTCGATAGTGATGAAGATAGCTAAGTATTTATTTGTAAGTATAATAGGAGCCTGTATTTCTGTAAGCTCCTTTGCACAGCAACCCAATACAAGCATTTCACAAGGAGGACCCGGGGCAGCAACCGCTCCCGACGAGATGATCGATGTATATGAAAGGGTAAATGTTTCTGCCGATAAAAAACCGGTACCATATCCTTACCTTCGGGAAGCGGATGTGATGTGGGCGAAAGATCTCTGGAGGATTATCGACCTCAGACAAAGGATGAATTATCCACTCAGATACCCGGAAACTGAGCCCATCGAAAACCGTTTCAGCCTTTACCTGCTGCTCATGAAAGGGATAGAGTCAGGTGAAATCACCCCCTTTGCATCGCAGGATTTTAATAATCCATTGACAGAGCCCACCACCCTGGATGTGATCTATAACAGGATAGAGGCAGATACTGTTTTTGACGATGATGGCAATCCCGCTGAAATTTTAACCAATGGATCCAACGTAAAAGGTTTTTATATCAAGGAAAAATGGTATTTCGACAAACAGCACTCAGAAATGCGTGTTCGTATCTATGCCATCGCACCACTACTGATCACACCGAAGATCGATCCGATTACGAACCAGATTTTACCCGGGGTGAACAGGATCATTCCTTTCTTTGTGTATTTTCCCCAATGCAGGAACCTGCTGGCACAGTACCCGGTATACAACCCAAATAATGACGCACAATCGCTGTCATTCGATGACCTGTTTATCCAACGAAGGTTCGCAAGTACCATCGCACAGGAATCCAATGAATTTGGCAACCGGTTTATTGTCGACTATCTGACCGGACAGGATGCGCTGATGGAAGCTGAGCGAATCAAGGAGGAACTCTTTATTATGGAACACGATCTCTGGGAGTATTAAACCATCCCCGGACCACATGAACAGAGGGTGCCTCTTTTGAGACACCCTCTTTTACTTTTGTACTCCCTTATGTCATTGTGCAACCTGTAGGTCAACTGCAAGATGCGTAGAAATCAGATCAGATAAACGCGTCACCCAGACCAGCCCTGATGTCATTGACAAATTCCTTGATTCGCTGCTCCTCCTCCTTTTTACATATAAGCAACACGCCGTCGGATTCCACGACAATATAGTTTTCCATTCCCTGGAGAAGCACCAGCTTATCCTCGGGAACATTGATCACATTGCCGGATGAATTATATAAAAAGACATGCTTGCCCGACACGGCATTCCCCTGCTCGTCCACTTCCATCTGCTCATACAACGATCCCCAGGTCCCCAGGTCAGACCACCCGATATCGGAGGCAAGTACATATACATTTTCTGCTTTTTCCATGATCGCATAATCAATGCTGATATTCTTACAACGTTCATAGGTATCGGCAATGAATTGCTCTTCCTCATTCGTACCATAAATCCCGATTCCCATCTGGAATAGTTGATGTACCTCGGGTTCATACTTCTCAAAAGCGCTCATGATCGAAGGAAGTGACCATAAAAAGATCCCGGCATTCCAGTAAAACTCGCCGCTTTCGTAAAAGATTTTTGCCATCTCAAGGTTGGGCTTCTCTGTGAAAGTCTTCACCTTCTTTAAATCAGTCTTTTCATAACCGGTGACCGGTTTCTGAACGGCCTGGATATATCCATACCCGGTTTCCGGGCGACTCGGTTGTATTCCCAGGGTCAGCAAAGCCTGCTTCTTGCTTACAAACTCCAGTCCGTACCTGACCAGTTCAAGAAATGCTTCCTCTTTCATGATCAGATGATCGGATGGTGCCACGATGATGCTGGCTTCCGGATCCTTCTGAAGGATGCGAAAATTAGCATAATCGATACAGGGGGCGGTATTTCTTCGAAAGGGCTCAAGCAGGATGTTTTCCTGGGGAAGGGCAGGAAGCTGATCACTGATCAGATCCCTGTACTCAGCGTTACTTACAATATAGATGTTCTCTGCCGGGATCAATTCCGTGAAACGGTCAAAGGTTAGCTGCAACAAAGTCTTTCCAATACCCAGGATATCTAAGAATTGCTTGGGACGCTTTGTGCGGCTAAGTGGCCAGAAACGACTGCCTATCCCACCTGCCATAATGATGGCATAATACTTACTCTGCATACAAATATTGGTTATTTCTATTCTAAAAATAATGTAATTATTCGTAAGATCTGCACTTCAAAACAGTTTTATACGACAGCCGTTGAAATATTTGTACTTTTATACCATGCTTAAAGCACTGTCAAATATAGGCAAATACTTGCTGATGCTCAAGGCTGTTTTTTCCAGGCCCGAAAAATTCTCCATCTACTACAGGCAAACCATTCGTGAAATGGAGGATCATGGGTTGGGATCAATAGGGATCATCGGGCTCATCTCTG
>CAYOSB010000239.1:0-6259 GCA_964406495.1 uncultured Bacteroidaceae bacterium
CCCATCAGCCCAATGGTCTCAGGATGGTCCTTTTTGCCAAAAATCACAATTTGTTCCGTTTGCTTATTCAGTCCTTCATAGCGCTTCCTGATCTTCTTCTGCAAGGCAGTGACGATCGGGCAGGTGGCATCAATAAGTTGTATATTATTGGCTGCTGCCCTGGTATAGGTGGAAGGTGGTTCTCCATGTGCCCGGAGGATCACCCGGGCAGGTCCGATCTTATCCAGGTCGGATACATCAATGGTTTTTAAACCAAGTTTCGCAAGTCTTCCCGTCTCCTGGTCATTATGCACCATCTCACCCAGTCCGAATACCTCTTTTCCTCCTCTGAGTTCTTCCTGTGCAATTGCAATTGCCTTTTCTACGCCATAGCAAACACCCGCTGCGGGATCTATTTCAATCTTTCTATCCATGTGCTTTGAGTCGCTTTCCGAATGTCTCGTAAAACCAGCTCATCTGTTCGTCGATGGTCATATCACTGTTGTCCAGCAGGACTGCATCATCTGCTTGTTTCAGGGGACTGGTCGCACGACCTGAGTCAATCCGGTCACGCTCCATGATATTATGCTTCACCTTTTCAAAATCCTCCTGGATACCTTTGCCTTCCAGCTCCAATCTCCTGCGTTCTGCCCTTACGTCCGGACTGGCAGTCATGAAAATCTTGATCTGGGCATGCGGATAGACCACTGTCCCGATATCCCTTCCATCCATTACCACACCTCCTTCATATCCTATCTCCCGCTGCAACTCTACCATCTGTGTCCTGACATCAGGCAGGGTGCTGATGTAGCTCACATGACCGGATACGGCCATGGTTCGGATCTCCTGTTCCACTACCCTTCCATTGATGCAGGTTTCATTCACACCTGTTTCGGGATTGCGCCTGAATGTGATATACAGATGGTCCAGTAATGCTTTCACCTGCTCCGCGCCGGGGGTGTCTGTTTCTTCAAACAGACCATGCTCCATGCAATATAATGTAACGGCTCGGTACATGGCACCTGTATCTACATACACATATCCAAGCTCCTGGGCAAGCAATTTTGCATACGTACTTTTACCCGTCGAGGAATGTCCGTCGATGGCAATGATCAGATCCCTGGAATTTCGCTCCATTTCGTTATTTTGTGGAACAAAGATAGGGATTTCCTGTGATGCATTACTGCAATTATCAGCCATTAAATGGTGTGTCCTGGAAAGCAACAGTAAAAGCTGCACATGAAACCTGGTATCATGGGAACAACACGTTGCTTTCATCAGATACCACGCACTGAATATTAATTGTTTCTTTTCCTGTAGAATTCAGAAAGGTTGGTGGTGAGTGAAAAGTGATTGGTGCCTCCTGCAAGGTGGTAGGCGGAGCGTCCGTATGCGAAGTGGAACTTGGAGACCCGAAAGCCAAATCCCCAGGAAAATCCAACCATTCCGGGCATGGTCTCCATTTTCATCTCCTGCCTGCGTTTGTAATTGTACCCCAGGTCAAAATGGAAATTTTCTCCCAGCAACAGCTCAACACCGAAGATGGCATGCCGCATGAAATTATCAGCGAACTGATCGAACCGGTTGTCCACTTCAGGTGCTGCACCGAATAAGGTTTCTTCCTCTTGCTTTTCATAGGTAAGATCCCATTGTTCAAGGTGCTGAAATTGTATGCTGAACCTGAACGGTGCATGCTCCAGTGCCTGGGTAATTCCTGCCTGGATCTCAAAAGGCACCTTTTCGCGGGTCCCGCTGAAAGACGTGATCTGGAGCCCGAGGTTGTTCAATACCACACCAAAGGAAGTGTTTGTGGCCCGGAGGGTATAGACTGCACCGATGTCGGCCGTCAGCCCAAGTGAGGTATACCGCTCATATATCGAAAAAATAGGTTTAACATTCACACCCACAGCGAGTACAGAATCAATGATCGACCTGGAGTAAACCAGGTTCAATGCATATTCAGCGGCCCTGAAGGTTCCATGTTTCTGTCCATATTCATCGGTTCTGTCAAAGGTTCCGTAATCCACGTAATGGATCCCCCCGGCGAAATTTCCCAATCCTGTACGCTCCATCGCATAGGAGGCATACCCATAGTTTACCCCTGCAAAATAGTTGACATAATTCAGGTTCATGTTTCTGTCCATGCCAGCAGAAAGCAGCGCAGGATTGTGAAACACCAGGTTGAGATCGTCATCATTGATGGAAACGTTCATTCCTCCAAGTGCAGCAACACGTGCCGAATTGGTAAGCTTCAGGAAGCTGTAAACATTCTCTCCGCCCCTCTGGGCATGGATCATGAACGGCAGCAGGGCCAGCATAGTTATAATCAAAAGTCGCTTCATCAATGAAGGTGTCTTCAACATACTAACGGCTAAGATAGTGAAATAGTGCGATCAACTCAGAAAGAAAATAAGCAGGGCTACCTACCGGAGTTACCAAAGAGGATGTCGTGCCCCGTGTCCAGCCACCTGGCAAACGCTGCATGACCAGCTGGCTCGAAGGCTGCCTCATCAAGTTCCATAAGGGATTCCAACTGAAATGCCATCCCGGTACGGGCAGCATCCAGGGCGTTACAATATTGCTCATAATGATTTTCCGAGGGAATGATGTAAACCGGGATCCCCATGCAGAATGCTTCTGCAACCGTATCAAAACCTGCCGTGCAAATAACACGTCCGGCAACTTGCATTTTTTTAAGGAATTGATCCCTGCCAGGCTGCTGCAACCTAACATTGGAGGGCACACTTGCCACCCCGGACTGTTCCACAAAAATATCCGCCTCCAGCTGTGGCCGGTCATGGTAAAACCGCAATAGTTCCTCCAGGAAGCCCGGGTGCAGGAAATAACAAAGGTCCGGTGCCTGAACACCTGGACCAGGAAGACTGTCTGGAGCGCCAGCCGATGCTGTATCATCTCTTTTATCGGCCTGTTGCAACACTTCCGGTACCAGGGGAGGCACAACACTGATTTTTCCATATTTACTTCCTTTCCGGAAAGATAGGGCAAACACTTCATCGGCATGTTGCATCATGGTCCTGTTCATCAGCTGCAGCCAGAAATAAGCGCCCTCCAGGCCATGGGGATGTATAAAATCAGGATGCGAAAGGTAAAAGTGATGTGAAATCAAGACCTTGCAGGACTTTCGCTTCAACCATGAGCCAGCCAGTGCACCCACAGGATCGTAAAAGTTCATCAGCTTCTCGCTCCCGTCACGACGCAGCATAAAGCCAAGACGCAAGGCTTCAAAAAGATAAACAGGAATCAGCAAGGTATTAATCAGCAATGAAAAAAAGAGATGGATCCCCTTCCGATCGGGCGTGCGTATAAAATTGGGACTCAAAAAAGTCTTTAACGGCATGGGCGAGGCATCCCGGAAATAGCGCGGCATTTTGCGAAAAAGGCTTGTTCCAATATAACACCCTGTAACCTCCCCTCCCCGGGCCTGCACCCGGGCAATGACCTCCATGGCCTGGGAAAAATGACCTTTTCCCTCTCCCTGTATGATCACCGCAATTTTCATAAGTACCACTGAACAACCCGCATTTACAAAACTTTCAAAAAAAACGCTGTTTCAGACCCTGGGCATCGATATCCATTTTCTCCATCTTTTAGCATTGGTTCTCTGCTGAACAGTGCCTTTCTGTGAGAGCAATAATCCTGACAGTACCACTGCGATGCCCAGGATCTTTATTGCAGGCATCTCCTCTTTAAGAACAAAAAAAGAGACAATGGCAGCCACCACCGGAACCAGGTTAGCATATACATTGGCCTTCGAAGCACCCAACTCACGGATCCCGGTAGTGAAAAGAATAAAACAAATGCCGGAACCAAATACACCGAGGTACAGGAGCGCCCAGATACTGCTGGTTTGAATGGCCGCAAAATCGATCGTAGGCAACTCGAGTGTCAGGAAGATCGGGGTAATGAAAAGAAATCCGAGCGTACTCTGCCATGCGGTGATAAATATACCATTGTAATGATCCAGCAATCGCTTGGCAATGATGGTATATCCCACGGCTCCGAAAACAGCAATGAACATCAGCATGATCCCTTTAATGTTTCCCGCCAGTCTTCCCTCACTGGCCATCACCACCATGATCACGCCGGCAAAAGAGATAAACAGCCCGATGATATTGGTAACAGATAACCGTTCATGCAGTATGAAAAATGCGGCCACCGGAACAAACAAAGGAATGGTGGAAATAATGATCGCTGCCACCGTGGAAGATACCATGGAAAGACCGAAAGATTCCCCGAAAAAATAGATAAATGGTTCAAAAAGGGACATCAGCAGGAACCACTTGAAATCACCCTTTCTGAAACGCATCATCCTGCCGGTCAGATAGGCAAAGGTGAACAGGAAGGGGATCGAAATAAGCAACCTCCCAAAGATAATCGCAATCGGATCAAAGGACGCATTGGCATATTTGAAGATAACGAAAGTAATCCCCCAGAACACATTTGCAAGGACGACGCTGAATATTACCCAGAATTTTTTCAATCGGAAAGAAATTTAAAGCAGCATATGAAACGCGAAGCGAACATCAGGCTGCACGCAGACGTTTCAGGTTGGTTTTCTCCAGTTTCTCGCGGGCATATTTGATTCCGATCTTGACCTCGTTATCTTCATCGGCTTTCATCTCGAACATCACATCGATCATGATCGCCTCACAGATGGAACGCAATCCACGTGCGCCAAGTTTGAATTCCACCGCTTTCTCAACAATGTAATCCAACACCTTTTTGTCCCATGTAAGCCGCAGTCCATCCATCTCGAACAATTTCTCATACTGCTTTGTGATCGCGTTTTTTGGCTCAGTGAGAATTCGTTTGAGTGCTTCTTCATTCAGCGGATCAAGATAGGTGAGCACCGGAAGCCTGCCAATGATCTCCGGGATCAGACCAAACGATTTCAAATCCTGCGGTGCGATGTACTGCAGCAGGTTGTTTTTGTCAATCGCCTCTGTTTCACGGGCGGCTGTATACCCTACCACCTGCGTGTTCAACCTGTTCGCGATTTTTCGCTCGATACCGTCAAAGGCTCCTCCGCAAACGAACAGGATATTTTTTGTATTCACCGGGATCATCTTCTGGTCAGGATGTTTACGTCCACCCTGCGGTGGTACATTTACAACCGAACCTTCCAGCAGTTTCAGCAATCCCTGCTGTACCCCTTCGCCGGATACATCCCGCGTAATGGATGGATTGTCCCCCTTCCGCGCAATTTTATCGATCTCATCAATAAAAACAATCCCCTTTTCCGCAGCTTCCACATTGTAATCCGCCACCTGGAGCAATCGGGTTAAGACACTTTCAATATCCTCCCCGACATATCCTGCCTCGGTCAGCACCGTTGCATCCACAATGGTAAAGGGTACATGCAGCATCCTGGCGATTGTTCTCGCCAGTAGCGTTTTTCCAGTACCGGTCTCCCCGACCAGGATGATATTTGATTTTTCAATTTCAACCTCATCCTTGGTGTCTCCCTGCATAAGCCGCTTGTAGTGGTTGTAAACAGCCACTGAGATATACTTTTTTGCTTCATCCTGCCCAATCACATACAGGTCGAGAAAACTCTTGATCTCCTTGGGCTTGAGTAACTTGATCTCTCCAAGATCAAATTCGCCCGAGGAACCGAGCTCTTCCTCGACAATGGAATGAGCCTGTTCGATACAACGGTCACAGATGTGCCCCGAGATACCTGCGATGAGCAGGTTGGTATCTTTTTTCTCCCTGCCACAAAATGAGCAACGATCCATAAATTCTATTTTTTGTCTTTCGTTCTGACAAGCACTTCATCAACCATTCCGTAAGCTTTGGCTTCCTCAGATGTCATCCAGTAATCCCTGTCACTGTCTTTTTCCACTTTCTTGACATCATTACCGGAATGGTTTGCAATAATCGTATAGAGTTCATTTTTCAGTTTCAGGATCTCACGGGCGGTGATCTCAATATCAGAAGCCTGACCCTGTGCTCCACCCATGGGTTGGTGGATCATCACCCTGGAATGCTTCAGTGCAGAACGCTTACCGTCGGTTCCCGCTGCAAGCAGCACTGCGGCCATGGAAGCTGCCATACCTGTGCAGATCGTGGCAACATCGCAGGAGGTGTACTGCATTGTATCGTAAATTCCGAGTCCTGCATGAACGCTTCCGCCCGGCGAATTGAAATAGATCTGCACATCCTTGGACGGATCCGCAGAGTCGAGGTACAAGAGTTGTGCCTGGATAATGTTGGCTACATAATCATCAATGGGTGTACCCAGGAAAATAATACGATC
>CAYOSB010000240.1:0-6171 GCA_964406495.1 uncultured Bacteroidaceae bacterium
CTGCTACCTCCCTTGTCCTTTTCTTCCAGCTTCTTCAGAATGCCCATCGACAGGATCTTCTTCCTGAAATTTCGCTTGTCGAATCTACGTCCAAAGATCTCCTCGTACAACAGCTGCAGCTGGGGCAGCGTGAATTTTTCAGGAAGCAGTTCAAATCCTACAGGCTGTGTACGGCACTTCCGCTGGAGTCGCCTGATCGCCTTTTCAACCATCGCCTGGTGGTCAAATACCAGGTGAGGGAGATGATCGAGAGAGAACCACCGGGCATCGAACTTCCTTGAAATCTGTTGATCAAATTTTACTGAATCGATCAATGAATAATAAGCGATGCTGATCACCCTGCCGGCTGGATCGCGGGTTCGCTCACCATATGCCTGTAATTGTTCAAGGTAGATTTCTTTCAGGCCGGTCAACCGGAACAGGACCCTTTCTGCAGCCTGGTCAATGTCTTCTTCCTCTTTAAGAAAACCACCCATGAGCGACCATTTTCCCTTTTCAGGCTCAAAATCCCGCTTGATGCACAACAATTTAAGCTCCTGACTGTCAAAACCGAAGATGATACAATCTACTGCTACATGAAATTTCTTTTTATGCGCATACATAACCAGGGCAGTGTGTTATTCTTTCCAAATATAATATAAATGTATAATTTACACTTAAAATTATAAAACTTTCATACGCGTTTGGATGTCATACCGACCACTGCCAAAGATGCCGTATCGACCAATACCACACTTGCAATCCCCCTCGAAATCCTTAAATTTGACATATTATTATTATCCTAAAGACCGATGACATCCTCCAGGTTATACGATATCTCGCGAAACATGTCCTACGAGGAACGGATGAAAAAATGCTGGGAGCTCACTGAATGGAGCATGAAGATCAATCCGCGCTGGAAACAGGAAATCGAAAAACGGATGAAGACGGGATATACGCTCAGGTAATCATGGCACTTGCGAAATTCTATATAAAATTCCTGGATGCGCTCAATGCGCATGAAGTTGAATATCTCGTGGTAGGCGGCCAGGCAGTCAACTTTCACGGATATACCCGGGCAACACTCGACCTGGATGTCTGGATCAACACGTCTGAAAAAAACCTTGAGAAGCTGCTGAATGCATTTAATGCAATGGGGTATCAACCAAGCAAATCCAAAGAAGCAATATCCTATTTTGCAGCACATCATAAAATCAATCTGCCGAAGGGACAAAATCTCATCGAAGTGCTGGACGCCACTATATTGAGATCTGATTTCCAGGCTGCGTTTAAAAAAAGAATCAAGGGTGCCATAGATCAGACTGCCTTCTTCGTAATCGATCTCCAGACGTTGCTCGAAATAAAATCCGGATCATCGCGGCTTTTGGATCTCAACGATGTGGAAAAGCTGAAACAAATCAATTACAATGATGATGCATCGGAGCCGGATGAAGATTATTCACTGGAATAACCATAAATTCTTTTGGCGAAATACTCTTCACAACATGTAGTTTGCAACAACACTTTCCCTGCATATTGAACCAACGTGTATTGCTCATGCTGCATTTCAACATATTCTCCTTATTTTTGTTTCACTTTCAGAATAAAAACATATAGCATATGCCAATCAATGTTCCCAATAACCTACCGGCCATCGCCGAGCTGAAAAAGGAGAACATCTTCGTGATGGAGCAGGACCGTGCCGTTCACCAGGACATCCGACCACTCCGGATTGCCCTGCTGAACCTGATGCCGGTCAAGAAGGTTGCAGAAACTGACCTGATCAGGAGTCTTTCCAATACCCCGATGCAGGTGGAACTGGATCTCCTGTATATGGATGTGCATGAATCGAAGAACACACCCAGGGAACATATGGATGTATTCTATAAAACCTTTGAAGAGATCCGGCACCGGAAATATGACGGGCTGATCATCACCGGGGCCCCTGTGGAGCTGCTTCCGTTCGAAGAAGTAGATTACTGGGACCACCTCTGCGAGGTGCTGGACTGGAGCAAATCGAATGTTACCAGTACCCTGCATATCTGCTGGGGTGCACAGGCCGGGCTGTATCATCATTATGGCATTCAGAAATATGAGCTCCCGAAAAAGATCTTCGGCGTGTTCGACCACAATATCACTGACCGGAAGCACCACCTGGTGCGCGGGTTCGATGATGTGTTCCCTGCACCACATTCCAGGTACACTGAGAACCGGATTGAAGACATCCGCAAACACCCTGACCTGACCCTGCTTGCATGGTCCGAAAAAGCCGGTTCCAATATCGTGCTTTCCAACGACAACCGCCAGATCTTCATCTCGGGACACCTGGAATACAATCCACACACCCTGAAGAATGAATATGAACGGGATATCGCAAAAGGGATCAGGATCGATGTACCGGAAAATTACTTCCCCGGAAATGATCCTTCAACAGAACCTGTAATCCGCTGGCGGGCCCACGCCAGCCTGCTGTTCACTAACTGGCTGAACTATTATGTCTACCAGGTAACGCCGTTCGATTGGTAAAAGGAAGTTCAATTCCCATTTATCCCGGCTGTAACTGGACTTCAGCGATTCCCGAAGAAAACCAAAACAAGCTTGGTACATTGGTACATCCGTTGGATTTCAAGAGGCGAAATAAAGATATCCCAGGGCCAATGACTACCGTTTGTGCGCTTCTATAATGAACAAATGCAGTACCGGTTTGTCTGAAACTATACATTTTGTAACGTTGATCTGTAACCATACAAATCAAAAATTTTCTACATTTGTTTTCCTGAAAAACACATTTTAACAACTAAATCTAATATCATGAAAAAAATCGTACTCGCATTTACACTGATTATTTCCATGACCGCCCTCAGCTATGCACAAGATTATCAAACTGCAATCGGGCTTCGCGGTGGTCTGTCCAACGGGATCACTGCCAAAAAATTCCTGGGTGAAAAAAGTGCCGTGGAAGGAATCCTGTCCACACGTTGGAGTGGTTTTAACATTACAGGTCTTTATGAAATCCATCGCGATAATGCTTTTGATGTGGAGAGACTGAACTGGTATTATGGAGTAGGTGGACATATTGGATTCTGGAACGGAACCTACACCACCTGGGGCGATCCGGGAACAAGTTATACTGTGATCGGTATTGACGGAATTATAGGGATAGAATATAATTTCGAGGAGATCCCGATCAACATCAGCCTGGATTGGAAACCTGCGCTGAACCTGGTTAATAACAGTGAATTCTGGCCAGATGGCGGCGCTGCCTCAGTCAGGTATTATTTCTAAAATTTTTAATCCTTATTTCAAAGGGCGACCCGCACGGATCGCCCTTTTTTTGTATTTTACATTTTGTTATTGCTACAGGGAAATTTCTGAACACAATTGCACTCAAAGATGAAAGCAAAACAATTGCTGTTTGCCGTCTGGATCGTTGCAGGCCTCCTATACCCTCAACTATCTAGCATCCAGGCCCAGGAGAATAATCCTGCGGTGAATCCCTTTCCGGCACAGGACGATGAAAAGATCCGGGATGATAACCGGCAACGAAACCATGGTCATGAACATGCCCAGGCTCGTCTTCAGGCGGGAGACCGTGAACATGCCCGCGGCCTTCACCCGGCCATGATCAGTTTCGGCGCCAGGTACCATAAAAGTTTTATCATCCAGCATTCCAAAAAGCTGAAAGATGAATTCACCAGCTCCAATCCCTGGATGATCGAAGCTGAGATAAGCTGGCACCTCCGCAGCCAGGAGGTCTGGGATTATTGTTATTGCTTTCCACGCACCGGACTGGCTATCAGTTATGTAAATTTTGACCTGCCGGAAATCCTGGGAAGTTCAGTTGCAATCTATCCCTACATTGAACCATACATCCGTCCGGAACACCGGCTGAATTTTTCCATCCGGTTCGGACTGGGTCCTGCGTTTGTGACAAAGATCTATGACGAAAACCTCAATCCTGACAACCTATTCTTCAGCAGTCACTACAGCTTCATCGCCTTATTGAATTTTTCGGCCAATTACAGGTGCACCGATGCGCTTACTATTCGCCTGGCCGGCAACTATAATCACATCTCCAACGGTGGGTATGCAGAACCCAACCTGGGGATGAACTTTCCCTCGCTGAACCTGGGACTGGATTATAGTCTGCACATGCCACTCTTCCCAGTTCACCGGAAGGACCTGGGACAAGCATTGTATCCCGACAAAAACAGGTTTGACCTGCTCCTTGGTGCTGCTGCAAAGCCTGCTTCGTATGAACTTCATGACAACATCTACCCGGTGCTGCACTTCGGAGTAAAATACAGCAGGGTGACGGGAAGAATCTTTGCCTTAACAGCAGCTGCGGAATGGCTGCATGACCGGTCATTGATTGAACTGGCCACGGTCCGGCAAATCGTGGACCAGGATGGCAATATCCCGCCTCCCAACAGGGGGTCTGTTGCAGCCGGGATCGAATGGCTGTTCGGGAGGTTCATCTTCTCGCAGGAATTCGGTGCCTACCTGTATGCACCGGTAAAGGCCGTCCATCCGGTCTACCAACGCTACGGATTATCGTTCAGGATCACCGACCATCTCCTGGCTGGACTCAATGTAAAAGCACATGCCCAGGATGCTGATTTTATGGAGGTCATGATCGGTTTTTCGCTGTAATCGTTCCGGTACGCTAAAGAATATGTTGTTCAGGTAGTAATTGAACCGGCAATTTAAAGAATATAGTTAATGATGCACTCAGAACTGTTTTTCCTGGTTTTTTTGCAAGAGCCATTTCACCCTGTCGAGCGATAATACATAATGTAAAATGATCGCGATCCCATAGATCAGTCCAAACAGGCTGTATCCTGAAAGCAGCAAGGCAACTACCGCTAATCCGAAGAGCACCAGCTCAAGTACCAGCCTGACCGGTCCCGGAGTTGCCACAACCGCTTTCCCCGAACGGCTGGGATCTCCCCTGACAGCAAAAACACCCCATGCAATTGCGAAAGCAAGTGGAAGAAAAATTGCTGCAATAACTCCCATCGCCCTTGCAAAGAAATGGTAACTAAAGATTCCGACAGACAACAGGGCAATCATCTCCAGGATAAAACGAATTGCAAGGTTGAATGGATTTTTGGACATGGAAGAAGATATTACAGGTCAATACTCAGCCCGGCATTTACCGTTAATGGCAACATGATCCCGTACCTGACAATTGCATCGAGTTTCCCAAGTAAAAACAGGTTTGCTTTCGGACTGAGTGGGATTTCAGTTCCCAGTCCGGCCATGAAGGCCAGGCTGTAACCCACCCCGTAATACTCATCATACGTGTCAGTGTAATTGGCCGATTCGTAGTAGTATTCATAATACCACGGACATATATGGAGCCCCCCGCCTGCCTGGAAAAAGAACATCTCTCCCAGTGGCCTTTGCATAAAGCCGAGCAGGTACACGCTGTATTCCTCATCCACATAATTGGAAACACCTACGCCCTGGTCATACCGCACGGTATTGACAAACATAGTTGCGGCTCCAACATCCAGACCAACCCTGAGGTCATTCATCAACATGCTGATCTGCACACCTGCACCTGCTGATACAGGATTACGAATGATTTCTGCCCCTGGCATATCGCCGGAAAATTCGAGGTCTTCAAGAGAGGGAGGAAGCAGGTTCACGCCAGCCCTCACATAGGGCCGTATGTTCATCTCCTCCTGGGCCAGTGATCCGGCAGAAAGGAGCGATAACAATGCAATTGCAGCATAGATCCTTTTCATAGCGTTGGTTTTGATGGTCAAGATAAACCCTTTCGGTATAAAATTCAAGTTTCAGTCTCGCTGCTGCGTATTGAAATGTTTCAAATCTTATGTTTCGGTCACTACTGCTGCATAAAGAAATACTGCATCCGAAAGGATAGTGCCGGCATGACAGGGACCACCAGATCAACTCCTCAGGGCAGCCTCATTTCATCGCCCCTGAGCACTGCCAGCTTTTCACTGCAACTCCTGCAGAAGTTGATTTCCTTCTGATCCAGGTCCTCCACATAGGTACTTGACCGCATGATGCAGATGGGATGCTTGCAATGGATCAATCCGAAGGTATGCCCCAGTTCATGAATAACGACTTTTGTATACCTGTCCAGCATCAGCTCATAATCTTCCGGTAATCCATACAGCTCATTGCGCAGTCGGAAAAGGGAAGCGATCCCAAAAATCC
>CAYOSB010000241.1:0-893 GCA_964406495.1 uncultured Bacteroidaceae bacterium
ATGTCAGAAGCCTGCATAAGCTCTTTAAAACCTTCCCAGTCTTCAGGGGTGGTAAGCATGGAGAACAATTCATCAGCAATGCTGATATCGGCCTTCCTGATTTCACTTTCCAGGTACTTGTTGGCAGACATTTTACGTTTTTCTGACAGATTGTCGTTGAAGTCATACGGCCCGTCAGGAGATGCATAAGCTGAGATCTTCATGTTCTTAAGTTCGATCCTTTCGTTTTCCTTTGCATTCTTCAGGTACTCAGTCATACCTTCTACATCTTCCTTGCTGATTTCAGATCTGCGGACATCCGCCCTGTTAATCACATAATGGATATCGGATACATATTCATCAGGGACGATCCTCTTGAAGTTATCGCTGAATGCAATCAGCTTGGGTTCTACCTTAACAAGATTGGGTGTTACAATTATACCATCTGCCAATTTAACATCCTCGAATTCAGCTGTTTTTCCTTTCGCTTCACCAGTAATTCTGACAACCAGTTCGGAACGCATCATTTCATCTGAATATTCAAATGTGTCAGATGCTTTTTCTCTTCCACCAGTATCATAACTGATTACCTTGTTGTTTTCAGTGACATCTTCACCCTGAACAACAATCGGATCAAGCTCAGTTTCTCCTCCTGCATATTTGACAACTGGTGTCAAAGTGAGAATGGCTTTTTTATTGAAGTATTTAGCCGGATAGGTTACTTCAACAGCAACATCTACCTCACCCCCGTGCATTTCAAGTACTTCGGGTGTTACCTGGTAAGCCACCTGGTCGGCTTCCTTAACCATCTTGTTAAGGCCGCCACAACTGCTGAGAACAGCTGCTGCAAGAATAATAAGAGCGGAGTTTTTAATGTTTTTCATAGCGATCTGGTTATTTGTTTTTATTTAAAA
>CAYOSB010000241.1:903-6163 GCA_964406495.1 uncultured Bacteroidaceae bacterium
CAACTACAAACTTAATAATGTTTTTGATAAAATTAAAATAAATAAGTGTTTACAGGCTATTTCTATAGGATTACCATGTTCATGCCTGGTTTGTATTTCCGGTCAAAAATAACACTTTTTACTTTTTGATAATCGTCATTGTTATTCACAAAGTCAATCATGTTTACATCCAATACAAGGAATGTCATTTCCGGGTGTGACCTGATGTAATCAAAATAACTTTTTTGTATTTCTTCAAGATAGGTTGCAGTGATATCAGACTCATAGTTCCTGCCACGTGTTTTTATATTTTCCAGTAACCGATCTGTTGTAACATGCAGGTAGACATAGATATCAGGTTTTGATAATTGTTGCTGGATGATTTCAAACAGTCTTTTATAGAGCGAATATTCGTCATCTTTAAGGGTTTTTCTGCTAAAAATCAATGATTTAACAAAATAGTAATCGCTGATTGTTTTGGTTTGGAAGAGATCTCTCGGGTTGATCTCATTCTTCAGTTGTGAATAGCGATCCGCAAGAAATGTGAGCTCCACCGGGAAGGCAAACCTGTCAGGCTCCTTGTAGAATTTGGGAAGGAATGGATTTTCCGCGAATTGTTCAAGGATGAGTTTGGCATTGGTCTCTTCAGCCAGCCTGGTTGCCAGGGAAGTTTTCCCGGCACCGATATTTCCCTCTATGACCAGGTAATTGAAATCCACGTGTGCAATTAAAATTGAGCATAAAAATAAAAACTTGTCCCGACAAAAGTGGTCCGGACAAGTTTTTTAATGGATTATTTTATCGATCAGAAATTTGGCTTGTAGTCCATGTTGTACCATAAGAAGGCGTATTCATCTCTGACTTCCTCAATATATTTGGATGTCGGTTTTCCTCCGCCATGACCGGCATCAGTTTCAATTCTGATAATCACTGGTTCATCACCTTGATACCGCTCTTGCAGTGTAGCGATATATTTAAATGAGTGGGCAGGGACGACGCGATCGTCATGATCTGCTGTTGTGACCATCACCGCGGGATAGTCTTTATCTGAACTAATATTGTGCAGGGGTGAATATTTATAAATATATTCAAATTGTTCCGGATCATCAGAGGAGCCGTAATCGGCGATCCAGTATCTTCCGATCGTGAACTTATGAAATCTGAGCATATCCATAACGCCTACAGCAGGGAGCGCTGCGGCAAAGAGTTCCGGACGCTGGTTGATCACAGCCCCGATGAGCAGTCCGCCGTTGGAACCTCCCTGAATACCCAGGCGGTCGGCAGAGGTATATTTATTGTCAATCAGATATTCGGCTGCTGCAATAAAGTCGTCGAACACATTTTGTTTGTTGAATACTATACCTGCCTGGTGCCATTCTTCCCCATATTCTCCACCACCGCGTATATTCGCCAGAGCATAGATGCCACCCTGCTCCAGCCATACGGCACGGGCAGCACTGAATCCGGGAGTCCTGGACACGTTGAAACCTCCATACCCTGTTAGGAGTGTAGGATGATCGCCGTTGCGTTCTATGCCTTTTTTATGTACGATAAACATCGGCACCGTGGTGCCATCCTTACTTTTATAAAATACCTGGTTTGTTTCGTACCTGTTTTGCTCAAAGTCAACCTCGGACTCATAAAAAACCTCTGAACGGTTTTCCCTTATGTCATATTTGTATATCACCGGCGGGACATCAAAAGATTCGAAAGTGTAAAATGTAATCTCTTCCTCTTTGTCACCATTAAATCCACCGACTGATCCGATCCCGGATAACTCGACACGATGGAGAAATGTACCTTCAGTATCATAAACCCTGACCACATCGTGCGCATCCTGCATATATTGCGCGATCAGTCTGCCACCCATAAAGGAACAAGTCTGTAATACCTCCTCCTGTTCCGGAAGGATGACTTTCCAGTTTTCCCTGGAGGGATCATTCAGATCAATGCCGATGAGCTGATACCTTGGGGCCTCAAAATCGGTAAGGACAAAAAGGAGTTCATCCTTATTGCCGATGGCCATGAAATTATGATCAAATTTATCTGTGAGCCAGGTAAAGGTATCATCTTCTACTTTTTTAAATCCGAAAGCATTTCCAGTGGTGCTTTCCGTGGCAGTGATGACTGCATATTTTTCATCATCTGTGATCCCGACACTGAAACTCCTTTGCGGATGCTCGGGGTCTTCGTACACCAGCAGATCCTCTGACTGGGCCGTACCCACTTTATGGTAGAAAACTTTGTTGTTTTCATTTTCAGCGGTCAGCTGGTCACCTTTAACGGGCTTCGGGTAGCGACTGTAGAAAAATCCATCACGGTACCATGAAATGCCAGAAAATTTGATCCATTTAATTTGATCATCAAGATCCTTTCCGGTTTCAATGTCACGCACATAGAACTCCTGCCAGTCTGAACCGGCACGTGAGATTCCATAACCTGCATATCTTGCATCATGAGAAACAGCAAACGCACTGAGTGCCACTGTGCCGTCCTCGGATAATTGATTTGGATCCAGGAACACCTGGCCCTCTTCCTCCAGGCTATTCATCTTGTAGATTACGGATTGGTTTTGTAATCCGGAATTATAACTGTAAAAATAAAGGCCCTGCCTTTTGACGGGCGGACTCATCTTTGGATAATTCCATACTTCTGTGAGTCTTTCTTCAAGCTTGTCTCTGAAAGGGATTCTTGAGAGGTAAGCATATGTTACCTTATTTTGGGCCTGCACCCAGGCCTTTGTTTCTTCTGAGTTATCGTTTTCAAGCCAGCGGTATGGGTCTGGGACCTCGAAGCCGTGGTAATTGTCCACGTGGTCTGACTTCCTGGTTTCGGGGTATTCCAATTTTTCTTTAGCAGGTTTACATGACATAGCAAAAACAATAGTGAATGTGTAAATCAATAGCTGTTTCATCTTTTTTGGGATTATAAAAATATATGAAGTAATTTCAGGTACTTCGCTTTTTTTTGACACTCAAAAATATTCAGCCAACCGATAATGAGCAAGTAAAACAACATGCTGTAAAGCGGGAAATTAAAAACAAAGCCGCTTCGAACAGGTTTCGAAGCGGCTTAGCTTTTTGGATCGGGTATGTTTTTTTAATCTCTCCTGTTACTGCGGTGATCCCTTCGGTCACGGTTGTCCCTGCGATCGCGGTTGTCACGTCTGTCCCTGTTGTCCCTGCGCTCCCGTCTTTCGGGTTCGGTGTAGCCTTCAGGTTTTGGCAGCAGTGCCCGTCTTGAAAGCTTGAGTTTTCCTGAGCCAGGCTCGATTCCAATCAGTTTCACCTGCAGCTTGTCACCTTCTTTCAGCACCTCTTCTACTTTTTCCAAACGTCGCCATTCGATTTCAGAGATATGGAGCAGTCCGTCTTTCCCAGGAAGGATCTCTACGAAAGCACCATAAGGTTGAATACTTTTTACCACGCCGTCATATACGGTATCTACTTCGGGCACGGCAATGATCCCTTTGATCCTGGCCATGGCCGCATCAATGGAATCTTTATTGGAAGCAAATACGTCCACCAGTCCTTTGTTTCCTTCTTCTTCGATAGTGATGGTGGTATTTGTCTCTGCCTGGATTTCCTGGATAACTTTTCCTCCCGGACCGATGATGGCACCGATAAATTCCTTATCAATCTCCAGTCGCTCAATACGCGGTGCATGTGGTTTCAGTTCTGCATTCGGTTCTGCAATTGTCTCTGACATTACATCCAGGATATGCAACCTGCCTTTTTTAGCTTGTTCCAGCGCCTGGGCAAGCACCTCATAGGAGAGTCCTTCGACCTTTATGTCCATCTGTGTGGCAGTGATCCCGTCCCTGGTACCAGTAACTTTAAAGTCCATATCACCGAGGTGGTCCTCGTCACCCAGTATATCTGACAATACAGCGAACCTGTCGCTGTCTTTTTCTGTGATCAGCCCCATGGCAATACCTGAAACGGGCTTACTGATCTGGATACCTGCATCCATCATTGCCAGTGTGCCTGCACAAACGGTGGCCATAGAGGAGGAGCCGTTAGATTCCAGAATGTCGGATACGATCCTGAGGGCATAAGGAAGATCTGCAGGATCCGGCACCATTTTTTTCAGTGCACGGTGTGCCAGGTTACCGTGTCCCACTTCCCTGCGACTGGTACCTCTCATTGGCCTGGCATCTCCGGTGGAGAATGGCGGGAAGTTATAATGTAATACGAATTTCTCTGATCCCTGGTTCAACACCTCATCGATCTGCTTTTCATCGAGCTTGGTACCCAGGGTTACCGTGGTAAGTGACTGGGTTTCACCTCGCGTAAACAGCGCTGATCCGTGGGAGCCGGGCAGGTAATCCACCTCGCACCAGATATCCCTGATCTCGTCGGTTTTTCTGCCATCAAGCCTTACACCCTTGTCAAGGATGAGGTTACGTACCACTTCTTTCTCCAGGTCGTGGTAGTACTTGTCAATAAGCATGGTGTTGACCTCTTCTTCGCCCTTTTCTTCCACGAGCTTCTCAACAAATTCTTCTTTCACTTTGGCGAAGGCCTCGGACCGTGCGTGCTTATCGTTGTTGGAGGAAGCAGCTACTTTTTCGCATCCGGACTTAAGCTCTTTCCAGATCAGTGCTTTGAGCTCCTCGTCATTCTCTTCATGACTGTATTCACGTTTTTCTGTCTTTCCGCATTCCTTTTCAAGTTCTTTCTGGGCTGTGCACATGGGCTTGATCGCCTCGTGGGCAAGCTTGATGGCCTCCAGCATCTCTTCTTCAGAGACCTCGTCCATTTCCCCTTCCACCATGAGGATGTTGTCATAGGTAGCGCCGACCATGATGTCGATGTCTGCTTCTTTCAGTTCGGAAAAGGTGGGATTTACTTTAAACTCTCCGTTGATCCTTGCAACACGCGCTTCAGCAATAGGCCCGTGGAAAGGAATGTCTGATGCTGCCAGTGCGGCAGATGCAGCCAGGCCTGCTAATGCATCAGGCATGGTCTGTCCGTCGGCGGAGATCAGTGACACATTGACAAACGTGTCAGCATGGAAATCTTCCGGGAATAATGGTCTGAGTGCCCTGTCGATCAGTCGCGAAACCAGGATCTCGTGATCACTCGGGCGTGCTTCCCGCTTCAGGAAACCTCCCGGGAAACGACCGTGTGATGCATATTTTTCCCTGTATTCAACTGAAAGGGGCATGAAATCTACATCTTCTTTTGCTTCTTTGGCAGCAACAACTGTTGCCAGCAGCATGGTTGAACCCATGCTGACAACAACCGACCCGTCGGCCTGTTTGGCCAGTTTGCCGGTT
>CAYOSB010000242.1:0-6162 GCA_964406495.1 uncultured Bacteroidaceae bacterium
TACCCTGGTGACCAACAGCAAGGGCAACCTGCTGGAGATTGCAAATTCTATCTGGTACCGGAATGGTTTCCCCGTATATGATGCATTTATTGAGCTGAACAGGACCTATTTCAATGCAGAGGTGGAAGCACTTGACTTCTCCAGTCCGGAGGCAATAGAAACCATCAATACATGGGTGGCAGACAACACCCATGACAAGATCAGGAAGGTCATCAGCGAGCTATCGCCTGAATCGATGATGGTACTGATCAATGCCCTCTATTTCAATTGCCTCTGGGAAACAGAATTCGATCCCGATGCAACGAAAACGGAGATGTTCTATAACGAAGACATGACACAATACGGAGAGGTGGAGATGATGACCACCGAAGCAACGTTCAATTATGCCTCAACGGAGGAATTCACTGCCGTGGAGCTACCCTACAAGAGCGGCAAATTCAGTATGCGGCTCTTCCTGCCTGCACCGGGAAGCAGTGTCAACGATCTTATTGATCAGCTGGATGGCCCCACCTGGAACAGCTGGCTCGAAGCCTTTGCAGAACATGATGATGTCCAGGTGATCATGCCGAAATTCAAATTTGAATACCAGCGATCAATAGGAAGTGACCTTGCCGACATGGGGCTTGGGATCGCATTTACGGATGCAGCTGATTTTTCGGGAATCTCTGACATCGACCTGCTCATCTCGGAAGTCATCCATAAAACCTATATTGATGTCAACGAGGAAGGAACCGAAGCAGCAGCGGTGACTGCGATTGTCTTCGAAACCACTTCTATAGGACCCACAGGACCGGTGGTGATCCGCCTGGACCGTCCGTTCCTGTTTACCATCACTGAGAACTCCAGCAATGCCATCATGTTTGCCGGGAAACTGGGCGCACCTGAGTATGATTAGTTTCTATATAGGTCATCCCATCGCATGCCTCAGCTGGGTGCCCCGAAGCATGGTTGATCTAAATATGAATCACCTCGTCGTAGGCAGCTGCAGCAGCCTCCATCACGGCTTCTGACATAGTCGGGTGCGGGTGTACGGCCTTGATGATCTCTTCCCCGGTGGTCTCCAGTTTTTTGGCCACAACCAGTTCTGCAATCATCTCTGTCACGTTGGCACCAATCATATGCGCACCAAGCAGTTCCCCGTATTTTTCATCGAATACCAGTTTCACAAATCCCTCTTTGGCACCGGCAGCTGATGCTTTACCCGAAGCAGTAAACGGGAACTTGCCGACTTTGATCTTGTAACCCGCCTCTTTGGCTGCCTGCTCGGTCATGCCCACTGAGGCCACTTCCGGATTGGTATAGGTACAGCCGGGAATATTCCCATAATCCAGTGGTTGCGGGTGATGTCCCGCGATCTTTTCCACGCAAATGATCCCCTCGGCAGAGGCAACATGCGCAAGTGCCGGTCCAGCCACAATATCGCCAATGGCATAGATACCTTCCACGTTGGTTTTATAGTATTCGTCTACCTTGACTTTACCGTTGTCAGTCTTGATCCCGAGCTCCTCGATTCCAATATTTTCAATGTTCGGGGTAATCCCCACGGCTGAAAGAACAATATCGGCTTCCACGGTCTCCGCTCCTTTTTTAGTCTTGATCGAAACCTTGCATTTCTTTCCGGATGTATCTACTTTCTCAACCGTGGAAGAGGTCATTACTTTCATACCTGCCTTCTTGAAAGAGCGCGCCAGCTGTTTTGACACTTCTTCATCTTCAACAGGGACTACATTGGGCAGAAATTCTACGAGCGTTACTTTTGTTCCCATGGTGGCATAGAAATTGGCAAACTCACTCCCAATAGCGCCTGACCCCACCACTACCATCGACTCGGGTAATTTTTCGAGGGTCATTGCTTTCCTGTACCCGATGATCTTTTTACCGTCCTGCTTCAGATTCTCCAGTTCCTTTGAACGTGCACCTGTTGCCAGGATAATATGACTTGCCTCTACGTCCGTTGTCTTTCCATCAGCATCCGTAACAGTTACCACACCTTTGGATTTCAGTTTCCCGGTACCGTTGATCACCTCGATCTTGTTTTTTTTAAAAAGAAACTGAACACCCTTGCTCATCCCGTCAGCAACCGTACGGCTGCGTTCCACCACCTTGTTGAAATCAGCTTTTGCCTCACCGTCGATAACGATCCCGTAATCTTCGGCATGTTTGAGGTACTCGAATACCTGGGCACTCTTCAGCAATGATTTGGTAGGGATGCAGCCCCAGTTGAGGCAGACCCCCCCGATTGATTCTTTTTCTATGACTGCGGTTTTCAATCCGAGTTGTGAAGCACGAATAGCAGCGACATATCCCCCGGGACCACTGCCAATAACTAAAACATCAAATTTCATGAGTTTGATTTTAAATTTTTATAGGTCAGATGTAGATCGCAATGACAGTGATCAGAGAAACACAACATATGGAGTGAAATACTTATACCCTTGCGTTCCATCGATACTGTCATGGCTTGATTCATATCTAATGTGTTTGAAAACGATCGATTATATAACAACAAAACTACGAATGAGTTTGCAGAATCGGGCAGAAAGTAATTAAAAGTTATTGAAGTTTGAATTATAGAAACAAATGCAGCGCCGATTTGTTAATAAGAAATAAAACCAAACATCATGTACAGAACGAAGTTTCAATTCTTACTCATCGCAGCAATTGTTTTTCTTTTCAACACTGAATCAACATCCCAGGTAAATTTTTACAAAACCAATGGAGCAGAGATCATCTTCTCGGGCGCAGATGTTAGTTTCAACGGAACCGATGTGAATTCCAACATGCGTTTTACGGCATTTTTTCACGCCCAGCAGATGTTCAATATGGATCTGACCCGTTTTTTTGGATTATATACCGGTTTCGGGATCAGGAACATAGGACTGATCACCGATGACCTGTACCAAAATTCCGGCTTCCTGGGAGTGGACGAGGAGCATGACGACTGGAACAAGCAAACCAAAATTAAAAGAAGAAGCTATGCCCTGAGCTTTCCCGGTGCCATCAAAATCGGCAGCATGAAAAAGCAGGTGTTCCTGTATGCAGGTGCATCCTACGAGTGGATGTTCCACTACAAGCAGAAGCTCTTTATTGATGGTGAGAAATTCAAGTTTTCCGAATGGGGTAGCAACCGTGTAAATGCTTGGATACCATCTGTTTTTGCAGGCATTCAACTCCCTAAGGGGATGAACCTGAAATTTAAAATGTACATGGATGATTTTCTGAATCCTGATTTTGCCGGAGAAGATTTTGGTGAAGATGTGGATTATTCAACCTTTGGTTCATCCAATATCTATTATATTTCCTTTTCAGCCATCATCAACAAAAACAGCGTGAAGAATATGATGGGGGGAACAAGCGACCAGATGACCCGGCGATAGCGCTCAGATAGTCCGGGACACCAATATTAAGATTCAATCCTGCAGTGTAAATTCATCGTGACCGGTCTGCCACAGGGTAAAGGACAACAGGTCTGCAACATCTTCAAATTTCTTGCTCTTGGTATCGCCAACGCCATGTCCGGACGAATAGTCGACATCAAATAATATCGGTTCAGATGAACCGTTTGCAGCCTGCATTCGCGCTGCAAACTTTGCTGGTTGCCAGACAATTACCCTCGGATCGTTAAATCCTGCAGTAATCAGCATAGCAGGATAAGCCACATTGTCTTCCACGTGTAGGTAGGCATCCATCTCAATCAGTGCCATACATTCTGTTGAATCCATAACCGTCCCGTATTCGGGTGCATTCACGGGTCCGTTCGGCGACTGTTCTGCACGCAGCGTATTCATTACGCCCACTATGGGGACCGCAGCAGCAAAAAGGTCCGGTCTTTCGGTCACGGACCTGCCAATAAGAATTCCTCCTGCACTGCTCCCATAGATGGCCAGTTGATCGACAGAAGTATATTTTTCTGCGGTCAGATATTCGGCACACGCAATAAAATCTTTCCATGTATTTGGCTTGGTGGTCTTATGCCCCGCCAGTCGCCATGCATCCCCAAGCTCGCCTCCTCCCCGGACATGAGCCACGGCATAGATACCCCCTTTTAGTGTCCAGGTAAGCATGTAGGGATTGAACCAGGGAGTCAGGGAAATCCCGTATGCACCATACCCCGTCATCAATAAGGGGGCCGAACCATCCATTTTTGTCCCCTCCTTGTAAATTACTGAAAGTGGTACCAATACTCCGTCGTGTGAAGGCACCATCAGTTCTTCCACTACCAGGGTGGAATATTCAGGAAAATTGGCTACGGATGATAACGGTTCGTGTGTAAATTCCCCCCGCGAAGGATGGTACCGGTATCGTTTGCCGTCTATGGTCCAGCCTGTAATGCTGATCCAGATATCGTCAAACTTATGATTGCGTGTACGTATTCCAAGCGTACCTGCCTGGGCCGGCAATGGCACCTCCTCTGAAATATTTGTGCCAGCTGGTATCCTGAACAGCCGCTCCTGCACACCGTTGATCTTCAATTTATAATACATGGCTTCACTTGTAAAAGCAAATCCTGAGATCATGCCTGTTCCAGGTTCCGGCACAACTATTTCAGCATTTGGGATATCAGGATTGATTTTACTGGTCTTCAGGATCTGGAAACCCGAAGCATCTTTGGCGGTATACACGTAAAGTTCATCGTCCTTTGTATAAAAATCCTGTACCTGGTCTTCCCTGCCTATCAATGGTTTCCAGTCAAACCGCTTCCCCGGGTCGAAAGCGTCCATCTCTGCCCTGTACAATTTTAAATACCGTTCCACCGTGGACAGCAACAGGTAAAAATCGTTCTCGTAGTGGTCATAAAGGAGCTGTGCGATCTCCTCGGGCCGTCGTCCGATCTCCGGATATTTCTCAGAAGAAAATACAACCTGGTCCTCTTGCTGTGTGGTCCCCAGCTTATGATAATAGATTTTCGTGCCGAGCAGTCGATTCGGGTCATGAATGTCGTCAGTATTCGCCTTTCCATAGATCAACCCTGTTCCGTCCCGCAGCCAGGAGACCGACCCGAACACATGGCTGATCTTATCCGGCAGTAATTTTCCGGAGGCGACATCCATGATGATCATGGTGAGGCTCTCAGACCCGTCAGGTGCAACAGAAATACCAATGCGATCCCCTTTGAAATCCGGATGGATGTTCCCAATCACAAAATTAGCACCAGTTCCGTCATTGTAGGCTGCGGGATCGTACAACAGCTGTTCTTCCTCTTCATACCCATCCCGGTAATAGAGTTTACCCACTTCATCTTCCGGGGTAAGTTTGAGATAAAAATAACGACCGGTAGACACGATCTTCAGTCCATATATCTTGTCAGATTTACGTTGGTCAAGATGGTGGAACCAATCGATCAATTCCTCTCTTCCAGAGATGTCATCAAGCATCCCTCTCGAATATTCAGCATATTCCTGCATCCACTTAAGGAATACCGTATCATCCATGTTTTCCATATACCTGTAAGGATCGGTCACCTTCACTCCGAAATAGGTATCCGTTACAGGCCGGACCGGTGCAATGGATGGTTGATCATTGTTTGTACAGGCCACAAGTATTGACACCATTAGCGGCACAAGAAAAAATCGATGCTTCATTTTACCAATTAAAAATAGGGGTACAACCTCAAAAAACTGAGGATTAAGTGGATAGTACAGCAAGTATATGGATAATCATTCAAATACACAAAAATATTGTGCAAGAACATCATTTCCTTGTGCGCAATGAACCTATAAGAGGCTGGAAGATTCTGTTCAGCCATACCGTAAAATATTCCTACCTTTGTGATCAGGTGCAGGATCAGATGGCAGGTAAAAAAGACAAAAGCGCATTAAAGGTTTCGGGAGGGGTTTCGCAACCCGCGTCCGTGAATGAGCGCGCCCTTGAACAAATCCGGCAGTCGAGGAAAAACCTTGTCGATCCGGAAGAATTGTTCCAAGGTATCCGCGATGGAAAGCGAAATGCGCTTTCACAGGCAATCACCATGGTAGAAAGTGCATTGCCGGAACATCAGCAGATAGCGCAAACGCTCATTAGTAAATGTCTTCCTTATACCGGCAATTCACTCAGGCTGGGAATTACGGGAGTACCTGGTGCCGGTAAGAGTACATTCATAGAAGCCTTTGGCAACTACATCCTCCGTTCCGACCATCAACTTTCGGTGCTGGCCATTGATCC
>CAYOSB010000243.1:0-6143 GCA_964406495.1 uncultured Bacteroidaceae bacterium
TATTTCAAGGGAAGTGCGATGATCTGCAGAACAGTTGAGTACACGGTGATGACACACTACCAGGTTCACAGGTAACCGTTTTTGGATTTCCCCGGGGAAAGGTGCCGGGTTTTCAGCAGAAACCGACACCAACTTGCTAATTATCAAACAAATAAACAAATAATCAGATGAACAAAGTACGGGTAACCAAGGAGTTTACTTTTGAAATGGCACATGCGCTCTGGAACTATGATGGAGCTTGCAAAAATATTCATGGTCATTCATACCGGCTGTTTGTAACTATCAAAGGAGAACCCATTCGTGATACAGACAATGTGAAATATGGAATGGTTATGGATTTTAAAGATCTTAAAGCCATCGTTAAAGAACATGTTGTTGACGTGCTCGATCATAGTCTTGTGGTCTTCAGGAAGGCTGAGGGAGAGTCCCTGAATCAGGTGAGAAAAATGTATGAAAAGGTATATGTTTTTGATTTTCAGCCCACTTGCGAAAACCTGGTGATCCATATTGCTTCCACCATTATTTCGGAATTGCCTCCATACCTTTCCCTGCATGCTGTAAAATTATATGAGACAGCCACTTCCTATGCCGAGTGGCATGCATCAGATAATAACTGAATTAAATGAGCAACACAAAGAAATTATTTCTGCTTGACAGCTATGCCTTGATCTTCAGGTCATACTATGCATTTCTGAAAAACCCGATGCGCAATAACCAGGGAATGAATACTTCAACGGTATTCGGATTTACCCTTACCCTGGACGAATTGCTGAGAAAAGAAAATCCTTCACATATCCTGGCAGCATTCGATGCTACCGGACCCACCTTCCGACACGAGATGTATGCGCCATACAAAGCCAACAGGGATGCTACCCCGGAAGAGATCAGGGAATCTATTCCATGGGTAAAAGAGCTGTTGAATGCATATCACATACCGGTAATCGAGAAGTTAGGATATGAGGCGGATGATATTATTGGTACCATCGCTAAATCTGCAGAGAAAGAGGGATTTGAGGTGTATATGGTCACCCCGGATAAAGATTTTGCACAATTGGTGAGCGAGAAAATCTTTATGTATAAACCTGCCCGCGCCGGAAATGTTGCCGAAATAATCGGTGTGGAAGAGGTGAAAGAGAAATTCAGGGTCAAAGAACCCGGTCAGGTCATCGATATCCTGGCACTCTGGGGCGATTCTTCAGACAATATTCCCGGTGCACCGGGAATTGGTGAAAAAACGGCCAAAAAACTCATTGAAAGCTTTGGATCGATTGATGGAGTGTACGAAAATATAACCAGCCTTAAAGGAAAGCAACGAGAAAACCTTGAAAATGCCCGCGAGCAAGTACAGCTGTCCCGGGAACTGGCAACCATCATCGTGGATGCCCCCGTCGATTATGACCTGAAGCTTGCTGAACGAAAACCTTTCCAGAAAGAACAACTTTCTTCGATTTTTGACGCACTCAATTTTAAAAAACTGCGCAGCAGGATATTAGGAGAAGAAGTATCATTAAATTCTTCTGAGCAAGGACAACAGGGTTCATTATTTGGAGCAAAAGATCAACCATTACCTGTTGAAAACACCTCTCTTACCAACATCAATACCCAGGAGCATACCTATCATCTGGTTACAGGCGATAAGGAGATGGACAGATTGTTTAATCAACTGGAAAAACAGGAAAAATTCTGCTTCGACACTGAAACAACAGGACTCGATATTATTGATTCCAAGATAGTTGGGATTTCTTTTTCCTGGGAAGCGCATGTAGCCTATTATATAGATTTTTCCGCATCTGATCCGCTGCCAAAGACTGCTGTGGACCACTTGAAATCACTTTTCAACAACAAGGAACGCCTTGTAATCGGGCAAAACCTCAAGTATGATCTGCACATGCTAAAAAATTATAAAATAGAGGTTAAAAGCAGGTTATTTGATACAATGGTTGCACATTACCTGGTGGCTCCGGACAGGAAGCATGGATTGGATGCAATCGCAGAAGATTATTTGGGTTATTCAAAGGTGAAGACCGAGGAAATGATCGGAAAAAAGGGTACCCGGCAGCAGAATTTCAGAGACCTGGACCCCGAGAAAGTGAAAGATTACGCATGCGAGGATGCTGATATTACCTGGCAACTATACCAGGAGCTGGAAAAACAATTATCTGAGATGGGACTTGAACAGTTGTCGGAAGGGATAGAAATGCCTTTGGTACAGGTGCTCATGGAAATGGAACATGCTGGTGTCAGTCTTGACCGACAGGGGCTGGATGATTTTGCAGCTGATTTAAGAAAGGAGTTGATCGAAATTGAAAAAAGAATCTTTGAATTAGCCGGACAGGAATTTAATATAGGTTCACCGAAACAGCTGGGAGAGATCCTGTTCGATCAACTAAAGATTATTCCTGATGCAAAGCGGACCAGGACAAAGCAATACAGCACCAGTGAAGACGTGTTGTTGAATTTGGTTGATAAGCATGAGATCGTCCGCGAAGTATTGAATTACAGGTCGGAAAAGAAATTATTGAATACCTATGTAGATGCATTGCCACGGTTGCTCCATCCGGTAACCAACCGGATCCACACCTCTTTCAACCAGACACTGGTGGCTACCGGCAGACTGTCTTCCAACCAACCGAACCTGCAGAATATACCCATCAGGGAAGAGCGGGGGCGCGAGATACGCAAGGCATTTACCAGTTCAGATGATAAGCACAGGTTCTTATCGGCAGACTACAGCCAGATCGAGCTGCGGTTGATGGCACACCTGAGTAAGGACAGGCAAATGATCAATGCCTTTCTTAACAGGGAAGACATCCATGCTGCCACAGCAGCAAAAGTATATAATGTAACTATTGAAGAGGTAACAAAAGAGATGCGGTCCAGGGCCAAAACAGCCAATTTCGGCATCATCTACGGGATCTCGGCTTTCGGTCTCGCACAACGTATGCGCATACCCCGTTCCGAGGCCAGGGAGCTGATCGACGGATATTTCAATACTTATCCGTCGGTGCGGACTTATATGGACGATTGCATTGAGCGGGCAAGGGAAAAAGGATACGTGGAAACGATGTTCGGAAGAAGGAGAAATCTGCCGGATATACATTCAAGAAATTCCATGATCCGCGGAAACGCAGAGCGAAACGCGATTAACACACCGATCCAGGGAACTGCGGCGGATATCATCAAGATTGCCATGGTATCTTTATACCGCACTTTCCGGGACGAGGGATTATCTACTGAAATGATCATCCAGGTACATGATGAACTGAACTTTAATGTGCCTCTGAATGAACTGGATACAGTCAAAAAAATCGTCAGGCAATCCATGGAAAATGCCGTGAAACTTTCTGTTCCGCTGGAGGTAGATATGAACGATGGAAGCAATTGGCTGGAAGCACACTAATGCCCACCGGCAATTGCATGTTTAGCAAGTGCTCCCTCAGTGCCATTCAGGATGTTTTGCACCTGTGCTGTATTTGAGATCACCTCAAGTGCTTTATCAAGCTGAATGTCATCCCGGATCTGTTTTTTAATCCTGCCGCTCTGGTAATAATATCGCCCGACGATCTCCTCCTCCAGGATTTGCTGGATCTCTTCCCTGAAGGTTTCCATATCCCGCATGTTGTTATGTGATAAACGCTCTTTCAATGCCTCAAATTCCTCTTCAGCAAGCTGATAATACTTCTCACTTTTTGCCTTTTCAATAAGGGTTGAAAGGGCTTTTTCACTTGCCGTTTCGTATTCAAAATCTTTCCGTGCTACAAAATCTTTGAACGCTTCATATTCCAGGTCAGATAACTCGAACACACCTGGATTTTCAATTGAATCTTCCGTGTTTCGATACTTTGTGGCGTAGTCAAAATACATATTTTCCGTGTACAGGCGCAATGTGATCTCACTCATTTTTTCCGGCACCACTTCAATATCCGGACGAATCCCGCCGCCATCGTACACCAGCCGGCCGTTTCGTGTTTCATATTCACTGATCAGTGAATCAGGAATCACTCCCACGCTTCCATCTTCGTTCCTGTTGGTGTAATCCAGGGCCTGGATACACCTGCCGGAAGGAATGTAATATTTGGCTGTTGTAACTTTTAACTGTGCATTGTATTTAAGGGGCCTGGTAGTCTGAACCAGTCCTTTCCCGAATGTGCGTTGTCCAATCACTACCGCCCGGTCAAGGTCCTGCATTGCCCCGGCGACGATCTCAGAAGCCGAGGCGGATCCCCGGTTGATCAGCACGACAATCGGTATTTCGGTGTCCAGCGCCTGCTCCGTTGTCTTGTATTCACTGTCCCATTTTTTTACCTTTCCCCTGGTACTTACGATCAACTCTCCTTTATCAATAAATAAATTGCAGGTCCTTACCGCTTCGATCATCAACCCACCGGGATTGCTGCGTAGGTCAAGCACCAGCCGGTTAAAACTATCATTCTTTTTTAGATCCAGGTAAGCTTTTTTAACCTCTGCAGAGGCATTGGTTGTGAAATTGCTGAGGCGAATGTACCCGGTATGTTCCGAAAGCATGCCATGGTAAGGCACATTGGTGATCACGATTTTTTCCCGCTTCAGGCTGAAGTCGAGCACCTCTTCTTTATAAGGCCTTTTTGCCTTAATTTTGAGAACGGTACCAGGCGCACCCTTAAGTAAATCACTTACCTCGCTGATGTTCATGCCACTGGTCTCTTTCCCCGAAACCTCCAGGAGTATATCTCCGGCACGCAATCCCGATTTCGCAGCAGGAAACTCTTCATAAGGATCTGCGATAATGATCTGTCCATCCATGCTGCGGATGAGACTTCCGATACCACCGTATTCACCGGTGGTCTGGAACTTAAATACATCCATTTCTTTTTCCGGGATGTATGTGGTATATGGATCAAGGGAATTCAACATGGCATTGATGCTTGTAGTCACCAGTTCTTCTGGCGAGGTTTCATCTACATAAAACATATTTAACTCCCTGAACAGGGTACAGTAAATGTCCAGGTTCTTGACGATCTCAAGATCCTTGTTACGTATTGTTGTGAACCCAGCGCTCAATAACAGCACCAGGATCCCGGTAATAATTATCTTTTTTCTCATGATCTAAACTATATTTCAATATGCACCACACAAATTTGATGCCTCAATCCCATGAAGATTGCCGGTCCTCAACGACGTTGCCCAATCTTTTCATGAAGCCTTGTGCTTTTTCAGGCTGAGGAGGGATGCCTTCGACCGGGATAGCAGGCAGAACAGGTACAAATATATCTTAAAATAAGCGGAATCCTTCACCGATCATGCATTGCATCAGGAACATTAACGTTTTTTAAGTAATGACATGAAGGTTAAAAGGTTGAATATTCTGTATATCTTTGACGGAAATTTATGGGAATGCGCATTCAGCATATGATTGATACCATTTCAGGAACAGCCAATGCCATTACAGGAATTGCTGATACCATCGCCCCGGAACCATCTGTAGAGGTTTTGTCCACGCCTGTTTCAGGAGAAACTGTACTCCAGGCTGAATCCCTGTCAGGCATTGCTGGCTTCCTTGTACAATATGGTTCAGCGGAATGGCATTTCTATTTCCTCGTTTCCATGCTGATCGTATATGCCGTGGCACGCGCATTTCTCGGTCAATTGCTGAGCAGGACCTATACCGCTGTGGTAAGATACAACACTGCAGTCAGTATGTATAAAGACAACAGCCAGTTACAGCGGCAACTTGATTCGGTTCTGTATGCATTTTACTTTGTTTCCATGGGATTTTTTATCATGCTCCTGGCACAGTATTTTGAGCTGTTTCCCTATGGACTCAAGAACGTTGAATTATTTTTCTTTTTTACAGCGTTGCTCATTGCGATTTTTTTTCTTCGTATCATTATTGTGAACATCGTCGGGGCTGTTTTTTACAGTTTGAAACTATTCAGAGCCTATCTCTATCATAACTTTATTTACAATAAACTCATGGGAATCCTGGCGCTACCGATGAGTATTGCAATTGTCTACACCACCGGGATCCTGAATGATATCGTGGTCTGGACAGCCGTTGGAATTATGTCAGTGATGATATTGATGCGGTTTTACAGGGGGATCATTTTCTCCTTGAAGAACCATGTTTTAAATTTCTATTTGTTTTTGTACCTTTGTGCCCTTGA
>CAYOSB010000244.1:0-6126 GCA_964406495.1 uncultured Bacteroidaceae bacterium
GATGTTTTAGCAAACAATTGTCAAATTATTATTGAATCTTAATTAAAATAAGTACGTATATTGTTCTTTTTCAGTACTTTATCACCTTATTTAGCCAAATTAAAAATTAAAAAACCTCTTGCCGGAAATAAAATTTTGATTATAAAATGCATTGAAAGCTTATCGGTGATACACTCATTGATGGATTGTTTGCGACACCGGCTGATTCTTCCTACCTTGGGAAATAAAAAAGATGATTCTTTCTCACATTGTCGCAGTTTCAAGGAATTTTGTGATTGGTAAAAACAACAAGCTTCCCTGGCGAATGCCGGAGGACATGCGTTATTTCCACAAAGTTACCGAAGGGCACATTGTAATAATGGGCCGAAAAAATTATGAAGCCAACGGGAAAGCGTTGAAAAACAGGACCAATATCGTGATCACACGCAACAGGGAATTTGCACCGGGCGATGTGCTCGTTGCCCATGACATTGAAGTTGCCCTGCAGATCGCAGAAAAGTTTCACCCTCAAGAGGTATTTATCGTTGGCGGGGGTAAGATTTACAGTGAAACACTTGACATGGCAGACCGCATCTACATCACTGTAATAGAAACTGAGGTAGAAGGGGACGCGTATTACCCGGAAATCAATATCAATGATTACAAGATCGTCTCAAAGATCGGGAAAAAAGCAGATCAGGAAAATCCCTACGACCACACCTATTATATCCTCGAAAAATAAGCCTGGGATATCGCACCGGAAAGCAGTACCATCAGGGATTACAGCATTTGAAAATAAACATTTTTTCTTCTTATTACAATACCGCTGATTATCTTGCGTTTTAAATAAAACTAAGTTTTTAGTTGACAAACTAATATTTTAGTTATATATTTGTTGCAGACATTGAACAAAGGAGAATCATGAAAGAACTTACCAAGGCAGAAGAGCAGGTGATGCAGGTACTCTGGAAAGAGAAAAAGGCATTTGTAAAGGAGATCCTGTCACACTTTCCAGAACCAAAGCCGGCATACAACACCGTTTCCACAATCGTTAGAATTCTGGAAAAAAAGGGATTTGTCTCACACGAGGAACTTGGTAAGTCGCATCGCTACTATCCCCTGGTACAAAAAGAAGAATACCGGAATGAAAGGTTTGCTGACCTGATGAAAGGGTATTTCAATAACTCAATGAAGCAGGTCCTCTCCCACTTCTCAACTGGCGACCGGCTGGATATAAAGGAAGCCGAAGAGATGATCAACATGCTCGAAGAAATCAAGAAAAAATCTGCACAGAAATGACTGAGATGATCACATATCTAACAGAACTGAATATTGCAATCACGGTATTCTTCGGAGCGTACCTGCTGATATTCAGAAAAGATTCCAACTTTGCAGCCAGGAGGATCTACCTGCTTTTTGCCATGACTGCATCGTTTTTGATACCGCTGTTAAGGTTCAATATTTCCACCCCGGCAGGACCCCTGAACACTGCGCTCATCAGCATCCCGGAAGTGATCCTGCAAGGGAATGCAACTTCCACGGTCCAACACACCATCAGTCCCACGGAGATCCTGATCGTATGTTATTTTGCTGTAAGTACGTTTTTTGCCGGCAAATTAGTGGCCGGGCTCACACGCATTTTAATCCAATCAGCAACATCAGAGAAAAAATGGCTTAACGGAATCCGTGTGCATATCAGCAAAGAGTTGCATGCAAGCTCCTTTTTCCGTCTTATTTTTATTGACCCGGCACAGTCCAACAGCGAAGACCTGCACCACATCCTGGAACATGAGACATGCCATGCACACCTGGGTCATTCACTGGACAGGTTAATGGCCGAGGTGCTATTGGTCATCAGCTGGTTCAACCCAGTGGTCTGGATGCTACGCAAAGCCATTGTGGTGAATCACGAATACCAGGCAGACAACAGGGTGATTGAGCATGGAACTGACCAGGTCAGTTATCAGCTCACCATCCTGAATCAATATATTGGAAGCGCTTCCATATCCAATCAATTCAGTAATCAAATTAAAAACAGAATCAACATGATCAACAAAAGCTATAAAAAAGGAAGTTCCTGGAAAGGGCTCATGCTCTTCCCGGTAAGTATTGCCCTGTTGTTCTTCATGGCCTGTGGAAACGAAGAGGCCGTGAATAATGAGAACGCAGAAGAAACAACAACCGAAAATGTTCAAAAACAAACAGAAGAAGAGATTTTTTACGTTGTGGAACAGATGCCGCAGTGGCCGGGAGAGGAAGACCTGGTTATGTCCATTCGGCAATTCATTGCACAAAACCTAAAATACCCTGATGTTGCCAAACAGAACAATGTTGAAGGCAAGATATTCGTAACTTTCATGGTAACCAGTACCGGTGAGGTTGTGGTTCCGGATCCATCTATTCTTCCTCCTCCTGCAAAGAAGGAAGACGGATCGATTGATGAAGTGGTAGTGGTTTCCTACAGGGCCCTTGATCCTGACCAGGAGGTGCCGGATGCGCAGGCTGTGCAGGCACTGAAGGACGAAGGTGTCAGGGTGATCGAGTTGCTACCGGACCTGGTACCCGGAAAACAGCGTGGAAAAAATGTGAATGTACTGTTCACAATGCCAATCACTTTCAAACTGCGCTAGCGGGAAAGGTCAACCCCTGCAACAACACATCGCCGGGTCTGCCTGGTCCGGCGATGTTGGTTCCCATTCATACCTCCGTGGCCATTTTAATCACATATAGCAGCATGAGCAACATGATTTCTTGGCAATTTCATCAGAAATAACAACATTTGCCAGGGAAACAAAATCTGAAGATGTGAATCCGAATGCTGCACAACTTATCCATTCCCTGCTGGTTCCCGGAATACTGATCGTTGCTTCATCGATCCTTCTTTTTTCAACGAACAGCAGGTATACTGCGATTGTTGACCGCATCAGGTTCCTTAAATCCGAACGCAAGCAATTGCCGGATAATTTGTCAGAAGCCGATCGCTCCCGCAGTAATCGTAACAAGGTTGAACTACAGATCAGTCACCTGATCCACCGAATATATATGATCCGGATCACCATTGTAAGTTATTCTGCAGCACTCCTGTTTTTCTCCGTAACAGCGGTCCTGCTGGGCGTGCGCTCAACATTTGAAGTCAATGGATATTACTGGCTTTCGCTCAGTTTCCTGTTCGCCGGCCTGCTTGCGATCATTAACGGCGTGGTGTTTTCTGTCATCGAAGTCTTCAAAGCTTACAGGATTGTGCATATTGAGATCTCCGAGATCACACCATGAAGAGCCGTGAACATAACCTGTTGACCTGGGGTTTCCTCCTTGATGACCCGGGATCTCACCCTAATTGATGATACATTTTTTCACGTAACCCTGGCCATCAATCTCCATGCGAATGAAGTAAACACCGGGAGAGGTTTCCTCCACCGGCACCTCGAGGTCGTGTTCACCAGCAGGCAATTCCCCGGCAAAGAAATCACTTAACAACCTGCCGGAAGTATCAAATATTCCTGCGACAACATCGGCTGTATGGTTGAGAATGAACCGTACATGAAGGAACGCTGAAGCAGGGTTCGGATACAGGAGCATATAGTCCATTTCACGATCATACCGGGGCACATCATCAACTCCGGTGTATTCCTCTCCTTTCAACACATTTTCTGGCACGATGGTATCACCATCCGCATTGGCCAGGAAGGCATACGCCCATTGTGGCCGTTCCGGTGTTTTTCCTGCCCTGAACAACTGTTCCCATTCGTCATCATCAATCCTGTAAAAATCCCGCCTGGTCTCCGTATGAAAAGATCCTACCGGGCCGATAAATGCCATCTGTTCACCTGATCCTGTATTGCAGGGAGCAATCACAACGGCCATATTGATCCATCCATTCCCCACATGCAATACATTCCCTACCACTGCCCCGCTGGGCTCCGTGGGTTGGGTATGCACATCGGCTACGGTAAAATCAGGCTCCCATGTATCCCACGCCGGGAACAGCAGATCTGTGATCCAGCCCGAAACGCTGGGACCTGATGCCATGTATCCATTGATCATGGTTTTCAGGAACACCAGCTGGTCATCTGTTAGTGATTGTCCTGACAGCTCTTTTTCAGCTATGCGCTTCAGCTTTTCCATAATTTCTCCATACCCTTCGTAATAATTTGTGATCTTCTGCGCCAGTCCGGGAAAATCACCACCCAACTGGTCCTGGAAAAATGAAGCGGCATTCGCAGCATAAGTTGAGATAGAGGAATAAAAATCAGGATAGGGTTCAACGTAGGTATAGGGATAGGAACAACCCGTACCTCCTGTGTAGGATTGTTTTCCATAAAGAATATTGTCATGTCTGAGCTGGGCCCATGAGGTGAGCTGCGTATTGAGCTTTGCATGATGCCATGCGGTGGTTTGCATAAAATAAGGCAGGCCGCCGGAAGACGACGGGGGATTCAGCTTCATGATCGCTGATAACCAGGTATTATACAGGGAATTGGTCCAGTATGCCGCATCATAGGCATCCACCAGGTATTTCAGTTCATTGATCTTATGGGCATATTTGTATTGCTCCATTTCTTCCTCCATCAGCATCATGGCATTCTCATTGCCGAATACCGAGAGGATATCCAACGGATCCGGCAGCATCCTGAATTGCTTTTCCCCGTCGAAAACAATCCGGTCGAACACCACTTCACTGAAAATATAAGAATCGACCAGGAATTTCTGGCCCAGCAGTTTGAATGAGACCGGCAGTTGCCCCGGGTCACTCGTATCAGGATCCACCAGGAAAAAGTTGGACATGATTTTTTGCCCGTAATCATCTGAGCTGTTAAGCAGCTCCTGGAACGTTACAAAGGTCTGCTCATTCAGCAGGTCCGAAACGGCTGCCAGATTTGATGCAGACAAATCATGAAGCTCTTCCGGTGTCAGATTATCACTTTCTCCCACGAGAAAACCAATGATCTCCTCGTGCTGTTGCAACAGTTCCACCTTCCCGGAGTTGTATAACAATTGATTGAGCAACAGGGCAGAAAGGTTCATACGCAGCAGATCACGCTTTTCCCAGGGGGGTTCCCATGGATTCCCCGGGGGAGAAGTCATCAGGAAATCGATCCTGCCCAACCACATCATGGCCCTGAAATAATTTTCCAGGGTCTTGCCGCCATCCGGGGAAAAATAAAGTTCATCGGTATAGTGCCCCCTGGGTTTGAACTGGCTGAAATCGAGTTTCCGGTCCAGGTCCTTCCGCGTAAAAAGAGGCATATAGGTCATTTTTTCCGCATCGACTGCATCAATCACCTGGTCAAAATCAGCACGGGCAGCATAGTGTGGGTAATGATCCTCTCCAGTAAGCAATGACAGGGCCACGGAAGTGTACAGGTCTACGTCAGCCAGGGACATCGCCAGCTCCGGCTGGTCCTCGTATTGTGCATAGAACCCTGGGAATGCTGCATACATGGCATCAAGCAGCAGCAACAGGTTTGGTTCAAGCAGCTTATGTTCCAGCGTCTTGAGAATTTCATCATACGACTGGTGAAGGGTGAACAAGATAAAATCAGTGCTCAGGAACAATGGCAAATCGCGGTTATAAATATTCACAAAGGTCCCCAACCAGGAACTGCCCTTCAACCGTTCTGAAACCATAAATTTATTGGTCTCGAGCAGTGCTTTTTCATCTTTCGTCAGGGAGTATTCCCTGTTGATCGTATCGAACCATGTGATCTGCTCAAGAGGCACCGGGTGTTTCCTGGACGAGTAATAGGTGGTCCGGGGCGGATGCTGCTGCAACAGTTCACTGGTTGTGAGATGCTTGTTCTGCTCCCTGAATTGCATATACGCTTCAGCGGAGAAATCACTTTGTGCAGCCAGGATTGCCGGGATGCATACCAAGACTGCGGTTAACCATTTTTTCATGATGCCGGGGTTTTTTCAAATGTACATCAAATAAGCTGATAGTCAATAACAAGACGCACAACCCCCCTTCCCGGTTGCGTCCGGAAGCATGAAAAAATGATGGATTGAACGGCTCTTTCGTGGAATAGTTATAACTTGTGCAGAAACAAACAGATGGTATGAAGAACCTGAAGAAATATTACAAGATCAAAGCCACCCCGCCTGAAGTGTATGCTGCACTTACCAATCCGTTTTCCATCGAACTGTGGA
>CAYOSB010000245.1:0-6040 GCA_964406495.1 uncultured Bacteroidaceae bacterium
ATTTAGTAACCAAATCAATAGTTATGGCCTCTAAAAATAAGGTGAAGGAACTTCAAAAGCTTCGCGAACAGATTCAGCTGGGTGGTGGGGAGAAAGCAATCCAGAAGCAGGTGGCAATGGGTAAAATGACTGCCCGAGAACGCATTATTCAGATCCTGGACCAGGGAACCTTCAATGAATATGATTTGTTCGTTGAGCATGATGCCCGCGATTTCGGGATGGAGCAGAAAAAATTGCACGGTGATGGCGTGGTGACCGGTACAGGGACCATTGGTGGTAAGCCTGTCTGCATATTTGCCCAGGATTTCACCGTTGCAGGTGGCTCCCTCGGGTCCATGCATGCACGCAAGATTACCAAGATCATGGACCATTCCTTAAAAATGCGGATGCCGCTGATCGGTATCAACGATTCTGGTGGTGCCAGGATCCAGGAGGGCGTAAATTCCCTTGCAGGATATGGGGAGATCTTTTTCAGGAATACGCTGGCAAGTGGTGTAATTCCGCAGATATCCGTGATTCTCGGCCCCTGCGCAGGTGGAGCGGTGTATTCGCCGGCCCTGACCGATTTTGTCTTTGTTGTTGATAATATCTCCAAAATGTTTATCACCGGACCTGAGGTGATTAAGACTGTGCTGGGAGAGGATATCAGCATGGAAGAGCTGGGCGGAGCCAAAGTGCACAGTGAGATGACAGGGAATGCGCATTTCTTTGCTGAATCTGAAATAGAATGTTTCGAGCAGATCAAGATGTTGCTGAGCTATATTCCATGGTCCAACAGCGCGGTACCCACGATCAAAGAGGTTATAGAACCCAGGAAGGAATTTAATATTAACCGGATTGTGCCGGCAGATAAGTCACTTCCATACGATGTAAGGGATGTGATCCGGGCGGTGAGCGATGATTCACATTTTCTCGAAGTACAGGAGGCTTGGGCAGCGAACATTGTGATTGGTTTTGGAAGGATCGGTGGCAGGACCGTCGGTTTCGTAGCCAACCAGCCCAAAGTGCTTGCGGGGGTACTGGATGTGGACTCCTCTGATAAATCTGCCCGTTTCATCCGGTACTGTGATGCGTTCAATATTCCTATCGTTACACTTGTGGATCTTCCGGGATACCTTCCCGGTGTGGACCAGGAGCATGCCGGTGTGATCCGTCACGGTGCCAAAGTATTGTATGCATACAGCGAGGCCACGGTTCCCAAGATCACCGTGATCCTGAGGAAGGCCTACGGTGGTGGGTACATTGCCATGAACTCACGTCACCTGCGTGCCGATTTTGTATTTGCATGGCCCGATGCTGAAGTAGCTGTCATGGGACCTGAAGGTGCAGCAAATATCATCTTCAGGAAGGAGATTGCATCTGCCGAAGATCCGGATAAAGTAAGAAAAGAAAAGGTGGCGGAATATATTGAGAAATTTGCCAATCCTTATGTTGCTGCTGCCAAAGGATTTATCGATTCAGTAATTGAACCAAAGGAGACCCGGAACGTGTTAATGCATGCACTTGAAGTGAGTGGTAACAAAGAGATCGGTATGCCGAAGAAAAAGCACGGGATCCCACCTTTTTAAATCGAATGGCCATGACAAAGCAAAATACTGGGAAAGACGCTGCCTCAGCAGCAGCCAAAAGACAGGTGACAGATAAGTTCGTGGTGGAATTCAGAAAATATACCACGGAACTCAGTCAGAAATTCCTGGAAAGAAAACCATATGAGCCGAAGGACGAGAGCAAGGTGCGCTCTTTTATTCCCGGCACCATCTCAAAGATCTATGTAAAGGAGGGTGAACATGTGGATGAAGGAGCGCCACTGATGATCCTGGAGGCGATGAAGATGAAAAATACCGTTTTTGCCGAGCGATCGGGCAAGGTATTGAAGATCAATGCCACGGAAGGGGAAAAGGTTCCCAAGGCCAAAGTAATATTTGAGTTTGCGCTCGATTAATACCACAGGATCACCCTGGTTCAACAGTATCAACCGGAGATCAAATGTATCCTTCCCATGTAATAAAATTAAAGGGGATACTGCCGGGGACTGGTTTGCTGCGGAATAAACCATACACAGCTGATCCGCTGCCCGACATTGAGGCATAAACTGCTCCGGCGGTGTAAAGTTCGGACTTTAACTCACCAACTTCAGGGTATTTCTTAAATACCGTTTGTTCAAAGTCATTGGTTACCTGTTCCTTCCATGATTCAACAGGAAATTCCAGGAGTGTTGGCAGTGAGGGGCGATTTTCATTGGGTGTCACTTCCCGGTAGGCTGCAGCGGTATTGATGTGTATTCCGGGATACAACAACACAAGATAATACCCAGGAAGCCGAATGTTTGTTTCCTCCAGAATCTCACCGCGCCCTCCAGCGAGTGCAGGTTGATTCTTAATGAATAAACTGCAATCACTCCCCAGGTGTGCTGCCAACTCTTCCAGTTCATGGTCACTATAAGGCGCACCTTTTATCGTGTTGAGTCCTTTCAGTACCGTTGCAGCATTGGAGGATCCTCCGCCAAGACCGGCCCCCAATGGGATTCGTTTATGCAGGTGAATCCTGACGGGGGTATTTCCCTGTGCCTCGCAGAAAAGCTTCCAGGCCTTATAACAGAGATGTTCATCCCTGCTGCCCGGGACAGGGATCCCGGATGCAGTCATTGTAAAAGCTGTTTCAGCATCCGTTCCAGGATTGATCTCTATAATATCCCGAAAAGGCAATGGGTACATAAGTGTGGACAGTTCATGAAATCCATCATTGCGCTTTCCCAGGATCTGCAATCCCACGTTGATCTTTGCAGGCGAAAAATAGATCACTTTGGTCAGGGGTTTAGTTAGCTTTCCGGAGCTAAAATACATATTCGGAGGTGGTTTTCATTGTAATCTGCCTGTTTTTTTGTTCCTGTACCCGCACGTATTGTTCTTACATTTATTGCGCAACAGGTTGACATTTCCGTTCAGATTTCCACTTCAGATGAAGGAACACGGGGTTGATGAAAGTTTTCAAGACATGATGCGAATGCTCTTTTTTGAACAGTAACGATCAGAAGTCAGCAGGATACATCATTGGTTTGTCACCCGGTAAATTCTATCAACATTTTATCAACTATTTATCTTATTGTTCTGTTTACAAGTACAAGGGATTTGAGTTTTCAGGACTGGCCATCTTTAATACCTTTGACATTCCAAAAAACCATGTAATGGCGAAAACGCAGAATACGACAAGCAAAAAGGTGAGTGCAATCGCAGCGGACCACGGTAAGATCCCGCCCCAGGCACTGGACCTTGAAGGTGCCGTGCTGGGAGCAATAATGCTCGAGCGGGATGCAATCCTTTCCGTGATCGATATTTTAAAACCGGAGTGCTTCTACCAGGAAGCGCACCAAAAGATCTACACAGCGGCGCTGGAGCTTTCCATCCGGGAAAAGCCCATTGATTTGCTTACGATCACGGAAGAATTGCGTAAGAAGGAGCAACTTGAAGAAGTAGGCGGTGCTACTTATATATCCCAGCTGACCAGCAGGGTAGGCTCTGCTGCTCACCTGGAATACCATGCCCGTATCGTTGCCCAAAAGTATATCCAGCGGGAGTTGATCAGGGTGTCGACCGAGATACAGACCAAATCATACGATGAGACCATTGATGTGGATGACCTGCTTGATTTCTCGGAACGGGAACTGCTTAACATCGCAGAGGGCAATATCAAGAAGGAGACCGTTAAGATCAATAAGTTGATCCAGGATGCGCTGCACCAGATTGAAGAGGCTGGAAAACGGGACGATAGTCTCAGTGGAGTTCCTTCAGGTTTTTCACAGCTCGACCGGCTCACCTCGGGTTGGCAACCTTCCGACCTGGTCATTATCGCTGCGCGTCCATCAATGGGGAAGACGGCCTTTGTGCTCTCCATGGCCAGGAATATATCCGTGGATCATGATCGACCCATTGCATTCTTCTCACTGGAAATGTCATCGCTGCAGCTGGTGAACAGGCTGATCGTGGCCGAGACACAATTGCCGTCAGATAAGATCCGGAACGGAAGGCTGGAAAATTACCAGTGGGAGCAGTTGGAATATAAGATCAAGGATTTGGAGCAGGCACCGATCTATATCGATGACACCCCCGCCATTTCAATTTTCGAGTTCCGTGCCAAGTGCCGGAGGTTAAAACAAAAGTATGATGTGCAGGCCATTGTGATCGATTACCTGCAGCTGATGACTTCGGGACAGACAGGCAATATGGGCAGCCGGGAACAGGAGGTGAGTAACATCAGCCGTTCCCTGAAGAGTATCGCCAAGGAATTGAATGTCCCCATACTCGCCCTTTCCCAGCTCAACCGAAGTGTGGAGATGCGTTCCGGTAATAAACGGCCCCAGCTGTCTGACCTGCGTGAATCCGGGGCCATTGAGCAGGATGCGGACCTGGTATTGTTTATTCACCGTCCGGAATATTACGGACTGGAGGTAGATGAAGAGGGAAACTCCCTGAAAGGTATTGCCGAGATCATAATGGCCAAGCACAGGAATGGACCGATCGGGGATGTGCAGCTCAAGTTTGCCCGTGAGTTTGCCAAGTTTTCTGACCTGGAGGATGCAGTGGATGTGTTTGAAGATGAGAACGGGAATCCCACGGCTACCTTCCAGTCCCGCATCAATACTGACCTCGAGGATAACTCTGACCTGTTGAACAGGGATAACGGAGATGTGCCGTTTTAATCGGAACATGTTTTTTCAGAGGAACTTACGCAGCTCACTCATGTTACCAATAATGTAGTTCGACTTCTGCGCAGTTTTTAACCCGGCGGGATTGAACCAGACTGTATCTATTCCGTAGTTCTTTGCACCGATGATATCCACTTCCAGGTCGTCGCCAATCATCAGGCACTCACTTTTTTTTCCGTGTACAGCAGACACAGCCCAGTGAAAGATCTCCCTGCGAGGTTTGTTCACGCCCAGTTCTTCGGAAGAATAGATGCGTTCAAAATATTTATCAAGCTTGCTATGCGCCATCTTTTTTTGCTGGGTGCTGAGAAACCCATTGGTCAGTATGTACATCTTGTATTGCTTTTCAAGCAAATATTCCAGGGTTTCAATGGTGTTTGGGGCGAGTATATTCAAACGGGGTGTGATGTACATGTAATGTTCTCCGATCTCGTTGCTTAGTTCAGGGTTATTGATCCCTTTTTCCTGTAGTGCCAGTTCGAACCGCCTGGAGCGCAGATCCTCTTTTATGATCTGGCCCTTCCTGTAATTATCCCAGAGGATGTCATTGTGGTGGTTGTATATACCAAGAAATTCTTCAGGCGATGTAAAGGATTGGTCCAGCTTATAGGTATGAAAGATCTCCGTCAGCGCTTTGGTTGAATTGGCATCATAATCCCACAATGTGCGGTCCAGGTCGAAAAAAAGGTGTTTGTAAGGCACAGGTAATTTTTTGGGACAAATTTAGAAAAAATAAACGGCCGGCTCAAAGTTGATGCCGGCCGTGAAATATGTTGAGAAGAGGTGTTATGTGAAAATGAAACCAATGATCGGATCAGCGACACTGATGGCTTACCTGAGTGGTTGAGTCATCCAGCGCTCGAGTGTAATCGCTGACTCTGCATTGGCAATCATCGGAGTGGTCATCCAATATTCTGTTGCAATCCCTTTCTCTGTATTTTCTGCAAGGGGAGTTGTCATCCAACTCTCAACCTCCGGTGCTGCTTCCAGTTCGTTGGCGAAGGCCTCAGTCATCCAGTTCTCAACCTCCGGTGCTGCTTCCAGCTCGTAGGTGAAGGTCTCAGTCATCCAGTCCTCAACTCCGGGAAGCGTTTCAATCTCATTTGAAAGCGATGTTTCCATCCAGTTTTCAGTGGTCAGTTCAGATTCGTAAGCAATGTCAAAGCTTTCAACAGCGAAGCTTGCGATCACATTGCTGTTGTCCGCACCCTTAAGTTCCCTGTTGAATACGTTCATGACTGCTGTGATATTGAAGCTGTCATTTTTCTTTTCTTCAATGGATACGAAATCGGCTGTGACAGCTGTAAAATCTGTGTCCTTCTCATTTTGAATGAGGGA
>CAYOSB010000246.1:0-6008 GCA_964406495.1 uncultured Bacteroidaceae bacterium
AATATTCAGGATATAAAATGATTACAGATCCGCATGCTGAAGTTTTCCAGGACCGTTACCGGGAACTTACATCTGACCAGATGACTCCGGGTGATGAGGAGTATTTTATTGATGAGAACCGGGATGGGATTTCAGATTACAGCTTTGATGTTCCTGATTTCACTGTGGATGAATGGCTCTCCAACCTGGTGATCCGGTGGGAGTTTCTCCCGGGATCCACTGCATACCTGGTATGGTCGCAGACCCGCGATTACTCTGATTCCTCAGGTGCTTTTGAAGTAATGGATAATGTGGACCGTTTGTTCACCGATAAAAAGGCCAGTAATACTTTCCTTCTGAAAGTGTCGTACCGGATCGGATTGAGGTAGGAGAGGGGTGTAGGTTTTACATTCCTCATGTCCAAAAAACAACTTTCAACAGAGTATTTCCTATTTATCGAAAAAATCAATTACTTAGGTATGATTTGAGTGCAACCTTTCTTGGGTCCAGGTCTGATGGTCATATATTAATCCTGCGAAAAGACATTTATTCTTAAGACAGATCAAACACCAAGTGTCACAGTATTCCCCATGATCCGCTCCTTGCTGATATACCTGTCGTACAGGAAAAGGAGCAGGATAAAGCCGGTAAGTGCAACAAATCCTGCCAGTCCGGTGGAACCTACCAGCATATCGTTTCCGCCTTCCAGCATCATGATCCCGATTCCTACTGTTCCGTTAAGTGATCCGTGCATTACGGAAGCAGCGATCACCGAGCCTGATTTTAAAGTGACGTAGAGGAAGAGCGGACTCAGCAGGATACACCAGGCAGTCATCATAAACACCCCTGCCACTGGGTGCTCCGGATAGTTGTGTCCAAGGAGGATAATCGGTGCATGCCAGATGCCCCAGATTGCCCCGATGATGAGTGATATCCTGACAAAACTTTTTCCCTGCATCTGTTGCACCAAAAAACCGCGCCAGCCCAGCTCCTCGCCGAAGCTTATCACTGCATTAATGGTGATACCGGCCAGCAATCCCTGCAGTACCGCCATCAAGAGCGGATGCAGTGGCATCATTGCCATGGAGAGCCGCATATCTTCCACCTGTTCGGGTGTAAGCATTTCTTCATACCGGGTGAACATTCCCTCCATATCCGGCGAATAGCTTACCTCCGGGAACAACAGCGCGATCCCCATAGATGCAAAATGGATCAGTGGAGGGGTGAGCCATGCCACGAAAAACCAGCGGTTGATCTTAAATGATATCAACAGGTTTTTACCTATCTTCTCGCGGTGCACCAGCCAGGTTACGATGATCGCTGAGATCGCTGGTACGAGCATGTAGCCTGTGGCAAGGATCGTGCCCGGTATGCCTTCGTAAGTTCCACCGGCCAGGGTGAAAATGGCTACTGCGGACCAGCAGATGCCGAAGGTGAGCAGCAGGAAGAGTGCTGTCCTGTTCATTTGTTTCATCAGATTGGGTTTAATTGATCAACAAAAATAGCATTTTGGATAATACAGGGAAGAGTTAGTGTTTTGAAATATAGTGCTGAATTGGGAAGCCACAATTTTTGTATCTTTCCAAACACACCAGTTGATGCTTTAAGATGATAACCAGACGGAAGCCGCAAGCCGGGTAAGATTAATATCTTTATAATGTAAGCGCATATAGTCTGAAATACATTCAATTATTATGGAAGTAATTTTTATCAGTGGTATTTTCTTATCTTTATTTATTGTAGCGTTACTACTTACAAAAAGACAAAAAGCGTTAACTGATAAAATTTTAGCGGTTTGGATCACTATCATCGGAATTCACCTGCTGGGTTTCTATTTTAATCAGCTGGGGTATTGGGAACTATATCCGCATTTGATAGGTACTACTGCTCCATTACCGTTACTCCACGGACCTATGCTGTATCTGTACACACTCTATTCATTGCGAGACGATCGAAAAATCAGGCCAGTTGACTATTTGCATTTTGCGCCGGCCCTGGCAGCGTATCTGTATATGTCGAATTTCTTTTTCTTTTATACAGTTGAGGAAAAAATATTGCTGGACAAGGGAGAGATGAAAGAATATATGCTTTTCTCCATCGTGCTGCTGGTAGCTATATTAATTTCAGGAATAACGTATGCCATTCTCTCCTACAGGCTTACCATCAAGCACAAGCAGAAAATAGAAAATAATTTTTCTTACCGGGAAGGGATCAATATCAGGTGGTTACGCAATTGTATTTTAATTATCGGCTTGGTTTTTTTATCAGCTACCATCATTGTTATCGCCCGGGATGCTTCTGGTGTTGAATTTGCGTTTAATGCCGATTACATTATCTATATCATACTTATTGGTTTGGTTTTCTATATAGGGTATTTTGGTATCAAGCAGGAAAATATCTTCACAAGCAGCGCGCATATTGAAAACACAGGAACAGGTATGAGCGGAAAAGCTCAAAAATATAAAAACTCAGGGTTGAAAAGTGAGCTTGTTATGGAGTTTTATGGAAAACTGCTTAAGATCATGGACGAAGAGAAGCCTTACCTGGACCCTAAACTAAGCCTGACAGGATTGGCTCAGATGCTTGGGATCTCACCAAATCAACTTTCGCAAATCATCAACCAGGAAGCCGGTTTTAATTTCCATGATTTTGTCAATACATATCGCGTAGAAGAATTTATAGATAACGCAAATAAAAATAAAAATTTCAGTTTGCTCGCCTTGGCGCTGGATTCCGGCTTCAATTCTAAATCCTCGTTCAATCATATATTCAAAAAACAAAAAGGTGTATCCCCGTCAAAATACCTGTCTGAATACATCTCAGAGGATAGGAAACACTGATTCTTCTGCTACTTTTTTCGAATAGGACCCAAACAATTATTTTATTATCAATCTGATTGTTAAGTGTACAGTATTATAGGTTTGGACCCCTTGTTTGTCTAATCCTGTAAGTTTGGGCGCTTGCCTTTGATATTCGCTTTTAATTTGCTCTGAATAACACAACTAAAAATTATCATCATGAATCATTCAGAGCAAAATAACAAGATCATTAAAAGGTACAGTCGTCCTTTTACATTTTATTTTTTAAGTACAGCGATCCCTTGGGGCCTGTGGTTTTTTAGCGGATACCTGAGTCACCAGGAACCTTTCACTAAAACACTTGAATGGGCCACCGGAATTACCAGTATCGCCGGCTTGATTGCGCCGTTTTTGGTCGCGCTGTATTTTATTTTACCTGACAAGGAGCTGCGGGCCGATTTTTTCGGGCGGATTTTTAATTTTAAAAAGATTAAGTCCGAATACATTCTCGTTACCTTCTTCCTGATGCTATTCAGTATTCTGGCTGCCCAGGCTATTTCGCTGTTTTTTGGCTATTCCGCAGCGCAGTTCGCTTTCAGAGGTTCTTTTACCTTTACATCATCGCTTTTTCCCGTTTGGTTTTTATTACTGGCAGCACCTGTATTTGAAGAACTTGCCTGGCACTCTTACGGAACCGATAGTCTTGTGTCCCGTTTTAACCTGTTGAAGGCTTCCCTGATGTTTGCGCTCTACTGGGCTTTCTGGCACCTGCCGCTGTCTACCATCAAAGGCTATTATCACAGCAACCTGGTAGAATCGGGCTGGCTCTACTCGCTAAATTTTGTTGTTAGTATGATCCCTTTTGTCCTTATTATGAACTGGATCTATTACAAAACCGACAGAAATGTTCTTTTGACCATTGTATTTCATATTACCGCTGTTTTTTTCAACGAGATTTTCGCAACACACCCAATGAGTAAGGTCATCCAGACCGGTCTGCTGCTGATTGTTTCCGGTTACCTGGTAATAAAGGACAAAGAACTTTTTTTAGGGAGAATATAAATTCAGTGAGTGCTTCATCCCTACATGGTGATTTTTCAGCGTGGCAACGAACCACTTATTGTTTGAACGATACTTATACTATTATATATCAATTATTTAAATAAAAAATTTATATCGATGAGCCGACTATTAAAAATCAAACCAGTCCTTTTTGCAATGTTTTTGGTGATTATTTCATGCGAAAAGAGTGAAATGAACGAAATTGACTTCCTTTTGAATGAATCAGATACTGAATTATTTACTGTAAACGAAACTCATATTCAGCACCTTCCACAACCCCTTCAGAATTACCTGGATGCAGTTGGGGTTGTAGGGAAGTCCAATTCAAACGCTATTCAATTAAATTATTCAGGTAATTTCAAATTGAATGAAAACGCAGAGTGGGCCCCATTGGAGGCTGTAACCTATGTAACCAGCAAACCCATAAGCCGAAACTGGATTGGCGAAATAAATTCTCCTATGGGAAAAATGACCGGGCTTGACTATTATTACAATGGCAATGGAAAACTGGATATCCGACTGGCACCCTCGGTTCCATTTATGTTTTCAGATGGTTATGAGCTGAGCGTAAGTGAATTAATTGCCTTTTTGGGTGAGCTGGTATACAACCCCTCTGCCTGTCTGAACGATCAGATCCAATGGCAAGAAGTGTCTGATACTTCTGTAAAGGCGACCGTTGAGGATGCAGGCCTATCCGTTTCAGGAATATTCTATTTCGATGAAAACAATCTCATCACCCACTTCGGGTCCAACGACCGTTATTTCGGCGACACAAAAGTTCAAATTCCATGGATTGTGTATGTGGGTGATTATAGGGAATTCAGTGAAATAAAGATACCCACCACCTTTCGGGCGGTCTGGTTAAAAGATGAAGGTGACTATGAGTACATCAATGCCACCATCACCGATTTGACATTCGATATTTATAAAATGTAAAATTTAAATAAAATGAAAAAAATATTAATGGCGTTAGTTCTAGTTACTTTTACAAACGCAACATTCTCACAGGAAACTCTTTCAAAAAAAGCGATCTATCTTGAAATCGGTGGTTCCGGGATTGCTACCTCACTCAATTATGAACATAGTATCTGGATCAGGAACAGCATGGCTTTTTCGCTCAGGGCCGGATTGGGTTACTTTCCCATGATACTCAATACTCAGTTTTCAGTTGGAACGATAAGCGCCATAGCAGGCGCAAATTTCAGCAGAAAGTTCAATAACAGGCACGCTGTAAGCATCGGTATTTCAAATGCTTTTACAAGCACTGTTGCCAGGGGAATCAGCGATGATTTTGACAACGTAAGCTATAGTCATTTAATAATTCCAGCAATAGGCTACCGTTATCAGCATCCAGAAAAGCACAAGGTTTTTGCGGGCATTGGGTATTCACCACTTATTTCTTACGGTGGTATTTCAGTTGAAAATCAATTGTTTCAATTTAAACACCATTTCTACCTGTTACTTGGCCTGAATTTGTAATTTCAATACAAACCATTATCCAAATAATACCTGATAATTATGAATTTATTGAAGCTGATAAGAAAAGCAACTGTTCGATTATTAATGATCATAGTTGCACTGTCGTGTTTTTCATGCCAGGAAAATGATGCCATTGTTCAGAGTCTTTTTGATCTTTCCGGAGCGCCATTAATCTACGACGACAGCAATGCAGGTCGACACCTGAAAGTGGTAGCGGTAAGTATGACCTGCTCGAAAGATAAGGGAGCAAACCTGGATAGAATCTGCAGCAAAGCCAAAGAGGCAAAAAACAGGCATCCAGAGGCAGAACTTATCCTGTTTGGGGAATCAGTTCTGGGCTGGTATATTGATGATGAGCATCCGGAACCCTACCAGCGATTCATTGCTGAAACAATTCCCGGTCATGCGACAGACAGCGTTGCTGTAATCGCAAAAATGATTGGATGCCATATTGGCTTTGGCTTAACGGAAACGATCAATGGCACGCTTTATAACTCATTTGTCCTGGTTGATCCCGAGGGTGAAATTGTGGCAACGCATAGAAAGGTGAATCTTGCTCCGGAAGATATTCTTGGAGGGATCACGCCTGCGGCGGAGATTGATTCAAGCGTAACAATGGTCCGGATTAACAATATCAAAGTGGGTATGATTATCTGCGCAGATGCGAATGGGGTCTGGCTTACCCGGGAG
>CAYOSB010000247.1:0-6004 GCA_964406495.1 uncultured Bacteroidaceae bacterium
ATATTTTTGAAATCAATGGTGTATAAACCATCACTATCTTCCAGGATCTCACCATAATCATACGTAGTCTGGGAAAAATATATTTCCTGTCCGGATTCCTTTGCCTGTTGTTCGGTTTTGTTCATGCATGAACTGATGGTGATTACCAAAGAAACAAATAGAAAGAGCTGTTTTACGGACATATATGGAATATTATTCATTTTATTCAACTGATTATCATCACTTATGCTACGCCTGTTTCCAATGAACGACCATCACTGGTTTTCACTTGACCGATCATCACTGGTTTTCAGTTTCTCAAAAATACAAGAAATTTGGCAAGATCAGCATGGTTAGTCATGCTGTTTCGGGGCATACCCGGCCAACAGGCATATATCGCACTGCGGAAGACAGTTATTCGGACCGAAACTCTCAATAAAGCAATTCAATATTCCAAACAAATGCCCGCACCCCCACATCCTTATTGATCTCGTCCATTTTTTTCACCGCATCAAGCACCCGGGGGACGATTTCATCTTCTACCACGGTAAGCCTTGCCGTATTCTGCTCGGGCCAGGTATGCGTGTTCATATGCGGATCGCCATCAATACTGCCCCGGCCCGTGAGGTCGGTCCACCGCGTAAAACCGCGGATCTGAAGTTTGTCAAAGATATACTCCACCTTCTCCGTGTGTGCCTGGTTATATACGATAAATATAGCTTTCATTGTTGTCATTTATAAATTAATTCGACCCATTGCCTGAACGGAACATACACCGTTCCGTTCAGAGGTTTTGTTACTTTCCATTAAAAATGCTATTCTGCTGATCCATTCATGAATCCATAGTCCACCGTTTGTTTTCTCTTTCCTTTCTTGCGAATAAACAAGTGGTAAACCACCGGTACCAGGACAAGCGTGATAAAGGTCGAGAAGATCAACCCGCCGATTACGGAGATTCCCATGGGACTCCAGATCTCCGAACCATCACCTTTGCTGAGGGCAAGCGGTAGCATTCCCAAAATCGTAGTTACGGAGGTCATCAACACCGGACGAAGCCTGGACCTTCCTGATTCAACGATGGCTTCGGTCAGGGCGAATCCCCTGTCTCTCATGAGATTGATATAATCCACCAGTACAATGGCATTTTTCACCACGATTCCCACCAGCATCACACCTCCGATCAGAGAGATCATGCTCAGCACCGTTCCCGTTAAATAATGGGCAAGTATCACCCCGGTGAATGCAAACGGAATGGAGAACATGATAATAAACGGTGTAAAGAGCGATTCGAATTGCGAAGCCATTACAATATATACCAGGATGATGACCAGAAGGAACAGGAGTTGCAGATCCGCCATGTTTTCAGCAAAATCCTCGGCAGCACCACCGGATTCCACATACACACCATCAGGAATTTCGAGATGTTTGATCACCTGGTCGATCCTTGCTGAAAGTTTATTCAGCGGGATCTGGTAAGGTGTGACACTTACCGTAATAATGCGCTGTCTTCGCTTGTGCTCGATATTTGGTGGCACCCAATACTCTTCCACGTCTGCAATTTCCTTCACACGGACCGACTCCCCTTGCTGGTTGGAAACCAGGATATTTTCGATATCCGTAATGGAATTCCGGTCTTCTTCATCGAATCTGATAACAATATCGTATTCATTTCCGTCCTCCCGGTATTTGCGCATGAAGGGTCCTTCGATCCTGTTCCTGATGGCATTTGCCAGCGTAAAGGTATTCAGGCCGTGCAGTGCCAGTTTCTCCCTGTTGGGTTTGATCTGCAATTCCGGCTTGGACGGATCCCGGCTCATGTTGATATTCGTGGCTCCGGTAAGTGTTTCCAGGCTGTCGACCAACTGGTTGGCAAGCAGGGTTGTTTTCGTAAAGTCATACCCGTAAATCTCCACATCAATCTGGTTGCCCATCATGGCACCTCCCATACTACCCCCGTTTGGCGTAACCGTATAGGTGACGATTTCCGGGATGGTTGCCAGGTATTCCCTGGTCTCCTCGGATATTTGCCAGACATCCTTTTCCCGCTCCAGCTGGTTCACCAGGATCGCGGAAACATTGATGATGTGGTTCCCGGTTTCTGTAAACAGGGATGTAAACCCGCCCTGGTCATCGGCGCCTGAGGAGGTGCTGAGCAGTTCGATTTCAGGGTAATTGTCTTCCAGGAATTTTGTCACCTTGTCAGCCACCTTGTTTGCTTCATCTACCCGGGTACCCGTGGCCAGTTCGACGGTCACGCCAAACTGGCCCTCATCTGCCTCCGGGAAATTGACAAATCCGATCTGTGCCACAAGCATCAGCGACAGCACAAAGATTACGAACGCGCCAACCAGGATCGGGATCCTGATTTTAAGCGCAGCTGTCAATGTCCTTGCATAGAAATTATTCAGTTTCTCCAACAGCTTCTCTATTGTATTCGCATAGCTGAGTTTTCTGCTTTTCTTCGTCTTGTCTCTCAATTTCAGCAGCTTGGATGAAAGCATCGGGGTGAGTGTGATGGCAGCAATGGTAGATGTGGTAATCGTAATTGATACGACAAACCCGAGTTGCTTGAACATCATTCCCACCAGTCCCGGGGTCATGGTCAGGGGCAGGAATACGGCAAGTACCGTAAGCGTTGTGACGATCACGGCGAGCCAGACTTCGTTCGTTGCATAAATGGCGGCCTCCCTTGGCCTGCTGCCTCTTTCCACGTGTTTGGTAATATTTTCCAGGACCACGATGGCATCATCCACCACCATTCCAATGGCAATGGACAGCGATGAGAGTGAAATAATGTTAATCGAATTTTCCGTTACGTACAGGTAGATAAATGCGACGATCAGCGAGATGGGGATGGTCAGAATAACAATGAATGTGGCGCGCCATCTTCCCAGGAAAAACAGTACTACGAGGATCACGAAGATACCTGCAAACATGAGTGACCTGGAGAGGTTGTTGATCGATCCCCTGATGTATTCCGAAGAGTCAAAGAACAACGACAGTTCTACATCTTCAGGGAGTGACGCGATCAGATCCGGCATGATCTTTTTGATCTCTTCGGAGATCTTTACGGTATTTGCGCCGGATTGCTTTTGAATGATCACCCTTACACCATCCTTTCCATTGATGGTCTCGTGGTAGGTCATGTCCCTGATCGTGTCTTTGATCGTTGCAATATCCTTGAGGTAAATAGGCTGACCCATGTAGTTGGCCAGTACGATGTTCCTGATTTCATCGCTGGACTGGAATTCGCCCTGGATCCGGATCGGGTAATCCATCATTCCCATTTCAATATTTCCCGCGGGCAGGTTCATGTTTTCGGCGTTGAGCACGCCAGAGATCATCTCAACGGTAAGGTTGTACCCTTCCATTTTCCTGGGATCGATTGCGATCTGAATCTCCCTACCAGGGGCACCGCCGATCCCGACGGAACCTACCCCTTCAATCCTGTTGAGTGGATTAATGATCTTTTCATCAATGATCTGGTCGAGTGCAGCATAACTTTCATCCGCAGTGACTGCATAGAAGAGGATCGGCATCAGTGATGAATTGAATTTAAAGATTGCCGGCTTTGATACTTCATCGGCAAGGAAAGGCTCAATGAAGTTCAGCGCATCCCGGATCTCATTGGTGGCTTCATCGAGGTTTTTTCCAAATTCAAATTCCAGGACGACTATGGACATTCCGTCGCGTGAAACCGAAGTGATCTCTTTCAGATCACTGACTGTATTCAGGTTTCCTTCGATCAGATCGGTAACGTTTGTTTCCACATCTGAGGCACTGGCCCCTTCGTACATCGTCATCACCGATATGGCAGGAAAGTCCAGTTCAGGATAAAAATCAATCGCCAGCTGTTTGAGGGAATACCCCCCGAACACGACTACCGCGATAAAAATCATGATCGTGGTAATCGGTTTCCTTACAGCGCTTCCATATATACTCATAGTTGATTTCTTTAACTGTTATTCAGAAATTACATTTACTGCATCCCCGTCCATCAGGTTCAGGTGTCCTGCATAGATCAGTTCTTCTCCTTCCTTGATGCCGTTGGGAATCAGTTCCAGTTTGTCATCAATTCTTTCTCCAAGCTGTACTGTTTTCCTGATACTTTTCCCGCGTTCATGTACAAAAATATACCTGGTGTTGGTTCCGGTTTGTTTGATCACTGCAAGCGAGGGCACAAGCAATGCTTCCCGGTCACCGAGTTCAAGTGTCACGGCGCTGTACATTCCCGGACGCAATCTGTAATCGTCGTTGGACATTTTCAGTTCCACGGTGAATGTCCGGGTTGCCGGATTGATCGTAGGATGGATTTTATTCACTTTAGCCGTGAAGATTTCATCATGGTACACCTCTGTTTTTACGGTAGCCAGCTGTCCTTCTTTCACCAGGGGAAGGTATCTTTCAGACAGGTTGATGAATACTTTCAGGACATCCATCTTCACCAGGCTCACGATGGCGGCTTTTCCGGCCTGGGTATTGGGGGCACCGGCGAAGATCTCACCGTCGTTGTAATATTTCCCGGTGATAATCCCGTTGTAGGGCGCCTTTAGCACAGTGTTTTCCTGCAGGTTTTCAAGGGTGGTTTCTGTCACCTCCATTTGTGTGCGCATCTGGTCATACGCCTGCTGGGTCACCGAGCCGAATTTCAGCAGGGTATCCATCCGCGCAAGGTCCTTCTTCAGGTTCTCATACTGCAGCCTTGTTTGCAGCAATTGGGATTTGTCCATTTCGACCAGGACCTGTCCTTTCCTGACCCTGTCGTCTACTTCCGCCTTAATGGTACGTATTTTCCCCGGGATCGAAGGCGCCAGGTAGGTTTCTTCCTCTGCAACCAGGGAGGCGGTGGTATTGATGGTTCGCTTGATAATCGTTTTTTCGATGGGCATTACCTTGACAGGGTGTATTACAGTTTCTGTCGTGTCAGCAGCAATAACATCTGTGCTTTGCGTCCCTGAAGGTTTTTCTCCACATGAAAACATGCTGAATACTGCGATGGCTGACAGTATGTATATGGTTCCTTTTTTCATCTCAGATAATTTTATTGTGTACTTAGATTGTTCATTAATTTTTCGAGTTGTATGCGGGCACTCATTACCTCGAACATTGCGTTCAGGTATGAGCTCTGGGCATCCAGGTAATTGCTGTTAGATTGCGTAACATCCAGGCTCGAGGCCATGCCCTGTTCGTATTTACGCTGGTAGTTTTCCAGGACGCTGCGGGCGACTTCCACATTTTCTTTCTGGGTTCCGTAATTGTCCAGGCTGCTCTGCAAGTTATATTTCAGCTGCCGGTTTTGCAGTTCCAGCTGGTCACCAAGGATTTCGGTATTCCTGTCAGCAATTTCATATTCGATCCTTGCCTGGTCCACTTTTGCATCTCTCAGCCCGCTGGAAAATATGGGTACACTCAGGGAAAATCCCAGCAAATGGGTGGGTGTCATGTCAAAACCAGTGGTCAGGATCTTGAAGTTATAGTTATAGAATGCAGCCAGGCTCGGACCGTAATTCCATTTTTCCATGTTCCAGAGTTTTTTGTTGATCTCTGCCTGTGATTCCAGTATCTGGTAGGTGATATTCTCTTCGGGATTGAAATCTTCCATCAGCAGGTTGACTGCCTCCATCTCCGAGAATAGATCATCCAGGTTATCGGTAAGACGAAGTGATGCACCCGCCGGAAGCCCCAGGGTAAACCTGAGCATATTGTAATTCATCTCCAGGTTACGCTCCATCATTCTTTTGGTGTTTTCAAGTTGGTTCACTGAAACCTTGAATTGATCTGCATCGATTTTCTCAGCCATTCCTGCATCCACCATATGCTGTGTCTGCCTGTAGATCTTTTCAAGGTTTTCCAGGTTTTGTTTGACAAACTCGAGTGAACGTTCAGAGATCAGTACCAGGTAATAGGCATTGATCACCGACTCCCTGGTGGTTACTTTGCTATTGTCAAGTGCCTGTGCTGCAATGATTTTTCCGAGTTTGGCTGTTTGTATGCCAACGATGTACTGTCCGCTGAATACCAGTTG
>CAYOSB010000248.1:0-5992 GCA_964406495.1 uncultured Bacteroidaceae bacterium
GTCGATGAGCGCAAAGGCACCGGTATCGGCGGCGGATCCATGAACCGGCACAGAGTGAACCAGCGGGATGTTACCTGCCGGCCCTTTCCATAATGATTGGTTTTAATAAATTGTTGAAATATGTTTGATAGCGTAAAAATACAGTTTTAATTATAATTTAGTTAATATTGTAAGGTACTACTTTCAAAAAATAATTCACATGGAGATTCTGCTTGAAATCCTGAAATATACCATACCCGCGCTGATTCTTTTCGTTACTGTGTATTTGTTCCTGAAAACATGGAGCAAACAGGAAGATAAGCGCAGGAAGCATGAATTCAACATGCATTTGAAAGATGATATTCTGCCGGTCCGTCTGCAAGCCTACGAAAGGATTATCCTGTTCCTGGAAAGGATTGCACCGGAATCTATATTAATGCGCATCAGGCGACAGGGAATGACCGCTGCACAGCTGCAGGCAGAGTTGCAAAATACCATCCGCCACGAATACGATCACAATCTATCGCAACAGATGTATGTCAGCAGCGACGCCTGGAAAATGGTGCAGATGGCCAAAAACCATATTCTTAAGCTCATCAGTGATTCAGCAGGTGAACTGAAAGGTGAGGCCAGTGGCGCTTCCCTCGGGAAACTGATCCTCGAAAGAGTGATGGAATTACAGACACCTCCTTCCCAGGTCGCCATCAACTTCCTGAAAAAGGAGGTGCAGGAGTTGTTCCTGGATTAATTTTTAGCATACATTGCATACAATTTTTCTGAGATTTCGTTGTTAAAGTAATAACAACAATTACTTTTTCGCACCCTAATGAAACCCTCATGAAAAAGTTTTGGTTTCTTTTTCTGGTCATCCCCCAACTTGCATTTGCACAGAAATACACCATTAGCGGCTATATTGAAGATGCCAGTTCAAGTGAAAGACTGCCTGGCGCTTCCGTTTACAATTTAGCCAATGTTAATCATGGAACGGCTTCCAATGAATACGGATTCTACAGCCTGACCATTCCCGGGGGAAAAATAAAGCTGACCTGCACCTATGTTGGCTATGCCTCTGAAGTTAAAGAGATGGTTCTTTCTGCAGATACCATGATCAATATGCACCTCACTCCTTCCCTTGAAATTGATGAGGTCCTAATCACCTCTAAAAGAGACCATGTCCGGGATAACCAGACAGGCATGATTGATGTTCCGTTGAATGTGGTGAGAAATCTACCGGTAATTCTTGGTGAGGCTGATATCATGAAATCCATCCAGATGATGCCGGGGATAAAAGGAGGAGTGGAAGGAACAAGCGGAATTTATGTGAGGGGAGGAAGTCCGGACCAGAACCAGGTCCTTATCGACGGCGTTCCTGTATATAACATTAACCATCTCTTTGGCTTCTTTTCTGTATTTAATTCAGACGCTATTTCAGATTTTGATGTGATCAAAGGTGGTTTTCCGGCCAGGTACGGCGGACATCTTTCCTCAGTGATCGATGTGAGAATGAAAGAGGGAAATATGCAGGAATCCAACACTTCTTTTAATATAGGTTTATTGTCCTCCAGCGTGATGACAGAGGGACCCATTATCAAGGATAAGTGCGCATATATGATCTCTGCCCGCCGTTCCTACCTCGACCTGGTCGCTGTTCCGGCAGAATGGATATACAGCCTTGTACGCAAGGATCTTGACAGGCTCACAGCAGGCTATTTCTTGGAAGATCTGAATGCAAAAATCAATTACAAATTTTCAGATAAAGACCGGGTTTATTATAGTTTATATTATGGCAGGGATAATCTGTATGCCACTATTGCCGAAGACGATAATGAAAGTGGATCCTACAAGCAAAAATACAAGATGAACTGGGGCAATATGGTCACGGCCCTGAGGTGGAACCATGTTTTTTCCCCGAAACTGTTTGCAAATACATCCCTCTCCTATTCCAGATTCCAGTATTTCATTGGCCAGGAAGAAAAGGACATCTACATGTGGAGCGGGGGTAAATATACATTCAACTCAGAAGCAAGTTACAACACAAGTATAAGGGATTTCGCCGCCAATATGGATTTTAACTATATAGCGTCTCCATCCTACAACATAAAATTTGGAGCAAACGGAATATATCATAAGTTTAATCCAGGTATTTCAGCTTCAAAAATCTCGGAAGGTGCTGATGTAGCAATAGATACAAGCTACGGAAATAGCCTGATTGCCGCAAAAGAATATGCCATCTATCTCGAGAACAACATTAATTTCGGTAAATTCCTATCCATGAATATCGGCGGTCGGCTGGCAAACTTTCATATCAGGGATACCACTTTTATATCTCCTGAACCAAGGATTTCTATCAGGGCGCTGATTACACACAACTTATCCCTGAAAGCCAGCTATTCGAAGATGAAACAATTTGTAAACCTGCTGACATCCACAACTGTCGGCTTTCCAACAGATATATGGATACCTTCCACAGATATTGTCCTGCCCCAAAACGCAACACAATACGCAGTATCGGCGAATTTCAATTTCGCAAATACATATGACCTGTCAATTGAAGGATACTATAAGTATATGAACAACCTTGTAGAATATAAGGAAGGCGCCAGTTTATTCCTGGATTTCGACAATACGGAAGTGAAAGATGCAGATATGTGGGAAAGCAAGGTAACCCAGGGCGTCGGTTGGTCCTATGGTGTGGAATTTCTTCTTCGGAAAGACATTGGAAAACTGAAAGGCTGGGCAGGATATACCTTGTCCTGGGCAAACCGACGGTTTGATGAAATAGATAATGGAGAAGTATTTCCGTTTACCTACGACCGCAGACATGATATCGCCATTGCAGTGACATATAAACTCAATGATAATTATGATTTCGGTGTGAACTGGGTGTTTAATACCGGGAATGCCATTACCCTGGCAACAGCCAATTACATGAGCTATGTAGATATTCAGAAATTCTATGATGCGATTGAACACCTGGATGGTGAAATTCCAGGGTATCATCAATCCACCGAGTATTATGAAAACAGGAACAACTTCAGGATGCCAGCTTACCACAGGCTCGATCTGGGGGTAAATATGCATAAACAGAAAAAACGTGGGACCAGGACCCTTACACTCGGACTCTATAATGCATATTGCCATATGAATCCCTTTATGATCGAAGTGGAAACGAATTATTTCAAGGAAGAGGAGACAAATAAAAGTGTGTATGCATATGGATTGTTTCCCATCATTCCATCCATATCATACCATTTTAAATTTGACTAAAAAAGGTTGGTTATGAAACTATCAAAATACCTCTTTTTAATGCTTTTCGTGGTTTTCAGCCAGTCCTGCTATAAAGAACTGGACTATGAAGACCTGGATTTCGAACCGAAAATTGTGCTGAACGGTCTGATTTACCAGGACAGTATTATTGAAGTAAATGTGGCAAGGACAAAAAGCATCATCGAACACAGTGAAATCCTTCCATTCCTGGATAACGCCGAGGTAAAGCTTTTTGAAAATGATGTGTATGTCGAAGACCTGGTATACGATAGTCTCGGCAATTATCATTCAACGATCACCGCCAAAGCAAATACAAGCTACAGGCTGGAGGCAAGAACAGACGAACTTGAAAAAGCAACCGCCAGTTTCAGTCTCCAGGAATTAAAAGACTTCACACTATCAAATATTCACTACGAAATAACAGATACAACAATCAGTTTTAATGATATCTCCATTGATGAAATCTTTGAAGAAGTAGCTGTACCTCCAGAAACGGATACCAACCTATTGTTCATACAATTGAAATTTGACATCGTTTTTACTGATGATGCTTCCAAAGAGAATTACTATAGTTATAATAACTACGGGAATTTCAATGCCTTGGTTCATGCCTCAATTCATTCTTCTGAATTCGGGGAGATCAAAGCAATCCTCCTGGAGGAAGAAAGTTCAGCACACCTCTCCTTTCAAAATTTTCATGACTATGACAAATACTATCCGAATGGAAGAAGCTCTCACAATGGATACAGAGCAGGCTACTACATTTCCGATGAACTATTCAACGGCAGTGAAGTAAATATCAGTCTCAAAACTTTTTACTATGCAGGGAATGTTGACCCGGTTGAAATCATCCTGTTCAGTTATCCGTATGAATATGTCTATTTTCATACAACCGGAACCAGGTATATGAATGCCAGGAATAATCCCTTTTCTCAACCCATGAATATCTATTCCAATGTTAAAAATGGAATTGGAATTGTATGCGGGGTATCAAAAAGCATGCAAACAATATACCTGGATCGCACATCCGTTATTTGATCAGCTCAACACTGCGTTTTACAAACCTGGCCAGGTCCTCGCCTTTCAGCATATTATTGGCCAGCAGTGCCAGGTCGATCAGTTGCTTAACGAGCTTGTCGCTCTTGCCATATTTCTTCAGCTTTTCGATCCTGTCGTTTTCGAGCTTATCGATCTTTTTCTGGAGATGCTCCAGCTTGTCTTTATCTGCCTGGTCGACCTCTTCTTCTTTCTTTCCCTCTTTTTTCTTCTCCAACGCAGCACGCTCATCGCTGAGTTTATTCTTCTCCTCGCGAAGTTCACTCACCTGTTTACCAAGTTTCTTATCTGTCTTCTCCAGGATCTTGCCAACAAGTGGGTGATCGGTATTGACAATCAGGTTGAATGAGTCGGGCATATTACCGTAAAATGCAGCACCGCCACCCAGTTCTGACATATCTTTCATCCGGCGCATAAATTCACTCTGGGTAATAATCACCGGCTGACCGGTTGCACCCATACTCTCGAAACTTACAATGAAATGATCACTGTTGTTCAACTGTGACTGGAATACAGGGGTAAGGTCGGCCTTCTGTTCTGCAGAAAGCTTGTCCTCGGTGGATTCATCCTTTGGAACCAGCTTATCGATGGTGTCTGAATCCACCCTTGCGAACCTGGCGTCTTTCAATTTCGTTTCTACATGATTAACGAAATGTACATCCAGTTGACCGTCAAATACCAGTACATCATATCCCTTTGCCTTTGCGGCTTCAATATAGCTGAACTGCTTGTCTTTGTCAGTGGTATAAAGATACACCACCTGCTTGTCCTTATCGGTTTGCTCTGGCTTGATTAGCTTCTCATATTCCTCAAAAGTGAAATATTTTCCATCCGTATTTTTCAGCAGCGCAAATTTAGCTGCACGGTCGTAGAACTTCTCCTCGGAGATCATTCCATAGTTGATAAAAAGCTTCAGGTCATCCCATTTCTTTTCGAATTGCTCCCTGTCGTTTTTGAAAATCTCTTCAAGCTTATCCGCTACTTTTTTCATAATGTGTGACGAGATCTTCTTTACATTGGAATCACTCTGCAGGTAGCTCCTGGAAACATTCAGAGGAATATCCGGGGAGTCCAGCACACCATGCAGCAGGGTCAGGAATTCAGGTACAATATCCTCAACTGAATCAGTGATAAATACCTGGTTAGAATATAGCTGGATCTTGTTCCGCTGTACTTCCACATTGTTGCTGATCTTTGGAAAATACAGGATACCGGTCAGGTTAAAAGGATAATCCACGTTCAGGTGGATATTGAACAGTGGCTCATCTGCCATGGGATAAAGATCGCGATAGAAATCTTTGTATTGTTCCTCTTTTACATCTGAAGGGGGGATCGTCCAGAGTGGTTTGGTATCATTGATAATGTTGTCCTTATCAGTCTCCACCTCCTTGCCATCTTTCCAGTCTTTCTCCTTTCCAAATGCAATTTCTATGGGGAGGAAACGGCAATACTTGGTAAGCAGTTCATTAATGCGTTGCTCCTCAAGGAACTCTTCTGAATCTTTATCCAGGTGCAGGATCACATCGGTACCACGGCGTTCCCGTTTTGCCTCTTCGAGGGTAAATTCAGGACTGCCGTCACAGCTCCACTGGTGGGCTTTATCTTCTTCTTTCCATGATTTGGTAATCAATTCTACTTGATCAGCAACCATAAAAGCAGAATAAAAACCAAGTCCGAAGTGGCCGATAAT
>CAYOSB010000249.1:0-5952 GCA_964406495.1 uncultured Bacteroidaceae bacterium
GATGAGCTCATGTGAAGATTTTTTTAATCCGAAACAGGATATCCTGGTGGAAGAGGAAGATATATTCAAGGATTGGTATGAATACAGGGCTGTGGCAATGGGAATGTATGGACTTCAGCAGAACCTGGCTGAACAATTATTTGTACTGGGCGAATTAAGAGGCGACCTGGTAAGTGTTACTGAGAATGCCAGCGCCGATTTGGTTGAAATATTTAACTTCAATCCGTCCCGGGAAAATAAGTATGCATCGCCTGTTAATTTCTACAAATTGATCGCTGCAACCAACAATCTGATCACAAAACTCCAGGAATTGCATCCCGAGGTGATGGATCCGCAAAGCCCGGTGACCAACTACGACCGGTTGTATGGAGAAGCTCTTTGCATGCGGGCATGGGCATACTTTAATGCGGTTCGGATATATGGTGAAGTTCCCTACATACATGAGTCTCTGACAGGAATTGAAGAGACCCAGGAATACGTGAATAGTCCTGAGACGTATATTGACAGCGTTCATATCATTTTTGGAGTGGATGGTTATGACAATGTTACGTTGTATAACGAACCTATTGAACTTGAAAAAAAATACTATGACCTTCGATTGGTAATTGACCATTTCACAAATGACCTGGAAACAAAAGTGAAAGCTGTTGGTGTTGATTATGCTTTGACCAACAATGATGTTACGTGGGAAGTTACCGTATGGAATACCCACGCCATGAATGCATTGCTCGGGATCATGTATTTAACGGACGGCAACCTGGCCGCAGCGGCTCATTATTTTGAAAAAATCCTGTATTTAAATTCAGACAGGTATACATTAGATGAAACCTTCTCGTACGGAAGTTGGGTAAATATATTGACACGTATTGATATCCGGGAACACATTTTAACACTCTGGTTCAATAAATCCAACCTGCAGCAGAATGATTTCCAGTTATTGTTTGAACCTGTGGATCCATACAAGTATATGCTCAAACCTTCAAAACAGGCTGTCATGTTCTGGGAGGCAATGTGGGATAATTTTCTTGTTGAAGGAAACCCGGATCAGCCATGGAATGCAAGAACTGTCAACCGGGGCAGACCCGGAGATTTTTTCCGGGGCTATGGCGTCAGCTATGTATTTATGCAGGGCAACAGTGTCATCCCCGACAGTTCTGTTCAGCAAATGCTGAATTTAAAGGCGGTGGGAGATTTTCGGTCAGCCAACACCATTATTGCCGGCGCCGATACTGTGATCTGGAAATATTCTGTTGGGAAAGAGCTCTTTGCAGAAGATGCTAATTTTATAGTGTACCGTGCTGCCGGCATTCACCTCTGGCTTGCAGAAGCATATACGTATTGGGCACATGATGGACAGGGTGGAGTAAAAGTCAGACCGTCCATCGCTCAAAAAATTGTGAATGATGGAAGTAATTTTGGTACTTCCAGCAGAAGTCAGTTAGGGGTAAGAGGTCGTGTGGGATATTCAGATCGTGTAATGGCGTCGGGCTACAGATTGCTCTACGACGACAGGTTGGCATTGGGCAATATTGTCTATGAGAGAGACCCGGTAACGAATGAAGTTACGGGTTACCGGGATTTCACTTCAAATTCTTTTGGTCTACAGCAATACCTCGAGGAAGAGATTCTGAATGAACGGGTTCGGGAACTTGGATTCGAAGGTGAACGGTTTTATGACCTGATGCGGGTGGCAAAACGACGGAATGATCCATCCTTCCTTGCTGAAAAGGTATCGGCAAAGTTTCCTGCCGGTGAGCGGGAGCGTATCTATAACCTGCTGCTGGATGAAAATAACTGGTATATCAATTATTTTGAAAAATAAGGGGTAACTGGGTATATGTCTTCCCCGCCGAACTGAGATTCTTGGTTCAGAGGATCCCTTTTTAAAGGTGGTAAAGAAGCCGGTGCACAGACTGGATCCGATACAAATTGGTGCGTCAGGACAAATCTCTCCAGTTAAAAAATCTCTCGAGAAGTGGCGGAATGTGTTCATTGAAAACAGGTCATACGGGAGATCTTCAAATCACAAATGTGGATGGACAATCAATTGCGAATACGAAAAAAGAAAGCAACATTATTGAATTTAATACCAGCAGATCGGGTGAGTATTTTGTTGTATTATAAAGCAGGCACAACCCATAATTTGCAATTTAAAGTATTCATTAACAGACTATTGAATTGTTTTTGCTGAAAAATATTGTTGAATTATTTTTCGTGTTTGGTACAGATTCAAAACATCTTGGGATGGGATCAAAATCTGATCTTTATGAATTCTCCTACTTTTATAGGACTAAATTTTTTACAATCACACAAGAAGCATGGATGCTTTAAAAGTAAATCAATTATTACTAACTAAAACTATAGCGTTATGAGATTTAAATTTTTACTCTTTCTGATTTTTGCATCGAGGATAGTGGGCGCACAGTGCGATTATCCGAGCGCGGTTGATACGACGCTTATTATTTCAGAAGCAAGGTTAATAGACGACGATTGGGCATACGTAGAGTTGACCAATGTCGGTTCTAGTCCTGTTTTTTTGAACAATTTCAAAGTTGGAAAACTGGCCAATCTATCCTGGAGTGCAGGTATTTTGGATCTGTGCAACGATCCATGGTGGATGCCTGGACGACCAGCATATTTTTTCCTGCCTGAGAAAGTACTCCTTCCGGGTCAGTCCTGGGTGTTTACAACAGCATATGATTTTGGTCCGGAATTTTATAGAAGGCATGAGGGAAGACTCGGAGGTGACGAAAGACCGAAGAATCCCGAATGGTACAAAGTAGCTGATAAGCTATTTCACAGGCAAGAAGCGATAGGCGGGATCGTATATCCGGGAGACAGTATCAGTAATCCTTACGATGACCCGGATCAGACCGTAAAAAGGGGAGAATACCAAAACCTGTTTTCTGCTGTGGGTGGCGGAACGTTCTTCCTTGAGCATCACTATACAGCTTCTGATTCTGCAGTTGTGGACCAGGTAGGCGGTTTTTTTGACAGTGAGAGCGGCAGGAACATCAGGGGCAAGCAATACGATGTTGCAGGGGTGTATAATGCGATGGGTACTTCAGTACTTGTGCGTAAGAACACCATCAAAAGCGGGAACCTCGATTTTGCCAATTCCGTTGGGATCAGTTATGAAGAATCTGACTGGATACCCATTCAAATGCCCTCAGGGTATGACCATTGGCGTGATCTGTGGTGGACGATCGGAAACCATGGCGACTATGTGCTGGACGCAACCACACTGGAGCCTACATTGGATGGGTTGAGCGTTGATTTCGCCAGTAAAGAGATCACTGTACCATGGGGTGTCCGCAGACTGGACGACATCATGCGTAATATGAGAAAAAAATCGGGTGTTGCCTGGAATTATGTATTAAATGATGTACAGGAAGATTCATTGTACCGTTCTGCACGGACCGGGGACAAATTAATTATTTATGTTGTGGGTGATCAATTGACAACAGATACATTTGATATAGTTGTTTCACCACCAACTGCCAGTGCCAATATTGTTGTCCCGATCGACCACCCCAGCCTGGGGAGCAGTATGATGACTACCCGGACGCAAAATGGAATCCTCGACTGGCCCCGTGTGACCACACATGCATCCGGTACGGATACCATTACCGGACAAGGGTTTGGGCTTGAATTCGATTTGCGGGTGGATTCCCTGCTCAAGTACCTCGAAAAACCTGTCAACGCAACATGGGAAATTGTGTGGGTTGATGGCGTTGAGCGTGCTGATCTGAAATACGGAGATAAACTGAAGGTCACTTCGGAAAATGGAAGTGCAAAAGAATACTTCATTGAGTTACAAACTTATCTTCCCAGTAATGACGCCAATCTTTCTGCCATTACCTGGCCGGATATTCCTGATCAGTACAGGGGTGTCCTGGGATGGACAGGTGACACGATCCCCACGTTCTCACCCGGAACGTATAATTACAAACTGGAAGTTCCGTTTGATGTGGATGGTGTTCCTGCATTTGTTGCCACAACACAGGATTACAATGCAAAAGTAAAAACCACCAGGGCACGATCCGTTACGGGAAGTAAAGAGGACCGCACCGTGGTATTCGAGGTAACAGCAGAGGATGACTCAACAACAAATGTCTATTCCATTGAGCTTGTCAAGGAAAAGCATCCGGACAATGTGGAGCCTTTCTTTGCAGATCCGTTCTTTTCTGAGTGGGTGAACTCTTATACAAGAAATCAATATCTTGAGATCTATAACCCGGGAACCCTGCCGGTCGACCTGAGGAACTATGCCTTTGGAATGCAGAAATATGATTCGAATCCGTACGGACCGATCCTTTCCGAACCGGGTTGGTTATACCGATACACCACGTATATTCCGGGATTAAAATTCGTGGATTCACTCCGATGGGAGATCGAGCCTGAAATACTTATTCCTGATGTAAATGTGAACCCCATTCTCCAGCCAGGCGAATGCTTTGTGATGGCGAATGTGGGCCGGGACGATCAGACAAGTTATTTCCCGGACTATGATGTGAATTTCCAGAATGAAAAAATTCCGGGACACCCCAATCCATGGAATGAAAACGTGGAAGGTTCCAGTAGCCGGGGTACGATCATGCCACCCAATGGAAACCGCTCGAATTCATTCTACATGTACAAGGTGTTAAATGATTCTATTAAACAAAGTCTGAAACCAATACAGGATCCAAATGATTTTGAGGTGATCGATATGTGGGGAATGGAAGACGGAGGGTACTGGATCGTCGGAGAACATGTATTGGGCGTTAACGCAGCACAGGATATCTATAAGCGGAAACCACATATTACCAAGGGTAACCCGGTACCGGGTGCAGCATTTGCCCCCGGTGATCCGGAAGCATGTGAATGGATCAGGATCCAACCAGGTATTGACTATCCTAATTTGTCCGGCGATGCCCAGGATGAGGTCGCGCTGGGAGGTGTAGGTTCACATTTCATGGAACCCATTACAGCCTACAGGTCTACTCTCAACTCCATGATCTACAAGATTAGTCCCGGGTATGGAGAAGGACAGGAAATCAGGGGACTCATTACCGGTACTTCGATCGCTGAATTTTTAACAGGCGTATACAAGGAAGATGAAGATCAGACACTGACTTTTACCTCCGGGACGGATACCCTGACAGACGAAAACGCCGTGCTTTCAATGGATGATGTGTTGATCGTCTTGTCTGCAGACAGTTCCAATACCACATGGTACAGGCTGGATGTTACAGCTGAAGGATTGAGCACAAATGCAGTGCTGAGCTCTGCCAGGTGGAATATTGACATCACCGTTTCACCGAATGCTGATGACGAGATTGTGGGTGAGGCTACGATCGGTGGATTCGATTACGGAACAACGCTGAAAACGATCATGGATAATATCAATGTTCCATCAGGTGCTGTGGCCACTTTTATTAATAGCAAGGGTGATTATGTGCCATTGCAGAGGCTGAATTATGATACAGTATATGTATCAACAACCGTCAGCCCGGATATGGCAATTGACGTTGTAGCCGAGGATTCCAGGACGCGGATTGTGTATAACCTGGCACCCAATACTTCGGAAAGTGATGCATTTATCCTTTCAGATGTGTACCAGGTTACCCAGAACCCAGGGTTGATAGAATATGTACCCCTGGGGGTAGCATTCGATGAATTCCTGAATAACATTATTCCTTCTCAGGGAGCCACGCTGAAGCTTATCGATAAGTTAGGCCTGGAAAGAACCAGGGGAGAAATTAAGGCCGATGACAAAGTGGTGGTTACCTCTGCAAATGGAGAGGTGACAAATGTATACCTGATCTCCTTGTTGATACCGGGAACTGAATCATTAACCTTCCTGGCATTCGTTAACTCTGATTTTTATGCTGTTGACCAGGTCAATTATACGATTTCAGGAACTGTCGAAGCGCCGATAACCGCTTCAACAACGATTGCTGAGTTTAT
>CAYOSB010000250.1:0-5941 GCA_964406495.1 uncultured Bacteroidaceae bacterium
TTCCCTAAGTAAGCGCTGACAAACTCGGAAAAGAAGGGCTCTGCTAAGAAAGGTTCCACATCGTCAGGATGTTTTTCCTTGATTAGTTCAACTTTATACATTGCTACTGTGGAGTCATCTTCAGCAGTTACCTCAAATACCACAGTGCGGTCTTCCTTACTTCCGGTAACTGATTTTGCCCTGGTTGTTTTAACCCTGGCATTATAATCCTGCGTGGTAGGGACAAGTGCCGGAACACCCTCCACATCAAATGGCACCTCTAACTTGTAATTTCGTGTTCCGGGTGAAAAGGATGGAATAGTGTCTCCAGTCCAACCAAAGACATTCTGGTATTTTTCCGGAAGATCGGGGAATGTAATGGCAGACAGGTTCGCGTTATCACTTGGCAGGTAAGACTGAACCTGTATGAAATACGCTTTTACTTTTCCGCTTTCGGAAGTAACCTTAAGTTTGTCCCCATTTTTCAAATCGGCACGTTCAACGCCATCTACCCATTCAATTGCCCAGGTAGCATTTGCAGGTTTTTCAAGATACTTAAAAAGCGTATCTACCCTCAGGTCAAATTCAAGCCCAAAGCCTTTACCTGTAATTGTATCTATACCTGAATCGTGTGTTGTAACGCGGGGCCAGTCCAGGATGCCATTTTGCGCCTTTAGCGTCATAGCGCTCCCTGGGCATCGGTGGTCGACAGGAACAACAATATTAGCATCAGCAGTAGGCTCAGAAACAACAATATCAAAAGTATCTGTAGTTAAAACGTTGCCCACAGCATAAACAATCAATCTATCTCCTGTGCGTGCTGAACGATACAGTGAATCCTCCTTTACACCATTTAGCACGTAATTCCAGGCTAATCCAGGCTTTTTCTTCATATTACGCATGATGTCATCCAATCTGCGAACGCCCCACGGTACGATAATCTGTTTGGCGGTATAGTCAACACTAAGGCCTTCTAATGTAGGTTCAAGTGTGTTTTCATCCATTACATAATCACCATGATTTCCAACGGTCCACCAAACATCACGCCACTGGTCATACCCATTGGGCATTTGAATGGGAATCCAGTCAGAATCTTCAAAACTAATCCCTGCAGAAGAAGCAAAGTCGAGATATCCGTTCTTTATGTTGTGCTTACGAACAAGTACTGATGTACCCATCGCGTTGTAAACACCTGCAACGTCATATGCTTTACCAGTAATATTTCTGCCGCCACTACCGTCAAAAAAGCCACCTACCTGGTCCACAACGGCAGAATCCGATGCAGAGTAATGATGTTCTATAAAGTATGTGCCGCCATCCACTGCAGTATACAGGTTCGCGTATTCTCCTCTTTTCACCAACTGATCGGGATCATCATAAGGATTACTTACACTGTCTTCCGGATAATTCACCCCACCTATTGGTTCAGGCCTGTGGATCAGCTTATTGGCAACTTCATACATTCCTGGTTGCTTCGGCCGCTCATTACCTCCAAGTCTGCCCGCATGTTTTTTATAAAATTCCGGACCAAAATCAAATGCAGTGGTAATCACCCATGACTTACCCGGCATAAGTACTTTTTCCGGTAAAAACACATAAGCCGGTCTCAGATTCATATACCATTGATCGTTGCATAAATCCACTATTCCTGCTGACCACGAATAGCTAGCCAGTTTTCCGATTTTAAACTCGCTCAGGAAAACAGGACCTGTACCCATATTGGTCAATTCCAGGTAGGTCCAGTTTTCGCTGATCAGCCTGGCTTCGGAGATGATCAGCTGGGTCTCCACGTTGTCGGAATAATCACACTGCGCCCCCACTAACGATGAAGCAAAAATGAATAGAAGTAAAAAATTAAGTCGCATAGTGTTTGGTTTTAGTTAGTAATAGTTCTATATAATTCGTCGCATATATATGGTCATCATCGTTCCTCCTATTCCCTGCCATTCATCACCTGTGTTGCGCGTTCACTGCCAATGCGGTCGATCAGTTGCTGCATAAACAGGCTTTGGGGCACAACCTGTTTTTCCGGATGTTCGATGTACCCGGTACCCATGAGGGGAACCCCCTTGTATACCCCGGCCTTTGACGTACCTTCATAACCGGAACGATCATTCGCATAATCCAGTCTGTAAGTCGAATACTCTTCACGTATTTCTCCAGTATAGCCGATGGCAAAGTTCTGCTCAGGTGTCGGAGGATCAAAGACTACAACAGATTCTGCATCGCAGTTCCAGAACACGATGTTGGCACCGGCCCAACCGTGGCCTGATCCCGAGTATCCGCGGTTCAGGGCACCAAGCTGTCCTCCGTCTTTCAGAATGATATTATCGTAAAGAAGTCCCGTGCACCATCGGTGATGCGGTTCGGATATTGTGGTCGATCTCAATGCCGTACACTCAACGAATGCGTTGGGACCTGTGACCCGGCTGCCGGCTGCAAAAGCATGTCGTGCATCTTCGGTATAACACTTGTAAAACAGAGAGTGACTCCCGCCACCGAAACTAAAGGGATACCTGCGTCCTCCCCTGACAGGTGCAACAGGCTCCAGCTTTTTACAATCCCGAATGGTACAGTATCGGGCGGAGTTGCCGGTTCTTACAGCAGCATTTCGTGTATGCTTCACCGTACAATCCCTTGCCCAACCATTGATGCATGACAGGATGATACCGTTACGGACATTATTCTCCTCATCGCTGAAGTATTCTTCATTTTCTCTTACAGATTTGACAGAGGTGTCATAATTGGAGACAATGCGCAAAGACTCCACACCGGAAAGCGAATCAATTTCGTCCAGGCTGATCTTTTCTACAATACCACCACCATGTTCTTCGGAAATTGATTGCGGCAACTGAATGTCAAGGGTGATCCTGTTCCCTTCAATCTGCACGATCTGGCGCACATGATTAAACTGATACCTTTGGGCTGTCCAGTTTCCTACTCGTTTGTTTTCCGGCCTGATCTCAGTGAGGCGATCCATTCCCAGGTCCTTGATCCATTGATCGTTGGTCGTTTTCCTGACGTGTATATAGTCACCCTTACTGAATTGCCCCGGATCTTCCACATACACATGGTTACTTCCTGCAGGAATATAGGTATCCGTAATATTGATTGGTTCACTTATGACTACAGGAGCCGCTTCCGGGTTGCCAACCTGTATACCGGTTCCCCTGGGATTCCGGTAGATCAGCACGGTGCCGCCCGGGCCGTCGCCTTGACCACGCAGTACCACGCCTGAGCGGACTTGTAGCTCGCCTTCCACGTAGTATGTCCCTTTTGTAAGCAATACGGCTCCCCGGAATCCATCTTCATCCGGCTGCCGGGACGCGACCCTGTCCAGTGCATTTTGAATACGCGCACGACTGTCCACACCTTTCGGATAGGCCATTGTCCCCTCCGGAACAGCCTCTCCCGGAATGGGATCCACTGTAATAACAACAGGCACATTTGGAATCGGTACTTCACTGCGTTGATATCCGCAATAGGAGAAATCAAGTATCTTGTCACCCCTTTCGGTGTAAGGCTTGTAAACAAGTCGTCCGTCCTTCCCCAGGTAAACCAATGAACTGGATGCCTTATTGTCCGGAGATGAATCCGGCTCCTCCGACATTTCACTCCGGTTACTGGACGTTCCCGGCATAGGCCTGCTTGTTGATGGTTCATGTCCGGCAGTCGTAAAAAAGGTACCTGCAAGAACAATGAGACATGTAGCTACACTTTTAAATTTCATAGATATAATGTCTTTTTTTATGTACAATTAGTGACTGCCCTGTCGGCATCCTTGATTTTCCCCTGTCGTAAAATTGACATAGCCAATCGCGGCGATCCACAGACCAGAAAAAATTCCAATACCCTGTGTATCCCTGATGCAACCATTTGAAACTTACCAATTGTTGCTAATTAATCATCTCCTTTTGTACCAGTTTCAAAACCTGTTCTGCAGCCATGAGGAAAGCAGCGGTGCCATACTCCATGGAATCATCTTTACTTACGGACCTTGGATCGCTCCCTACCTGTTGTACATAACCTAATTTCCCTGATTCGTCCATCGCTTCGTTTAATCCCTTCCAGGCTTTTTTAACTACCGGTAAGTATGCTTCTTTGTCCAGGAAACCTTCATTAATACCCCAGGCAAGTGCGAAACAGAAGAATCCACTGCTACTGGTTTCGGGTGATTTAAACTGTTTTGGATCGTACAGGCTGGACCTCCAGAAGCCATCTTCCTGCTGGAGGCTGGCGATTTTTGTGGCCATTTCCATGTAAACCCTTTCAAAAGCTGGTCGTGTTGTATAATCTTCAGGTAACCACGTGAGTACTTTTGCCAGACCGGCAATGACCCATCCGTTTCCACGGCCCCAGAACACTTTTTTACCACTTTCTGTTCTCACACCAGAACCATCAGGTTTGATTACAAATCTTTCATCACGATAAAACAGACTATCTTCCTCTGAATACAAATGATGATAGGTCTCCCACCACATGCTGTTCATCAGGTACAGAAATTCCGGTTGTTCGGTCATCACACTAACTTTCACCATGGCAGGCGGAGCCATATACAGTGCATCACACCATGACCAGTTCTTACGGTTTGAATAGCCCACCACGGGTCCGGGTTCCGGAGTTTCAATCATGTAATTGAAGGTGTGAATGGTGGGTTCGATAATGGATGAATTTTTATATACCTGGTACAAATCGGCATAGGTTTGGGCAACCACCTGGTCATCGGCATGCTTTGTCCGGTGACCCAGCTGCCAACGATTTCCCTGTCCCCACAGATAGGCAGAGTCCAGGTATCTTTCTTGTTCAGTGACACGATATGCTGCCATCACACCTGTGTAGAAAACACCGCGTATCCAGCCAGTTTCAGGAATAGGCCTGACACTACCATTGCTTCTGACTGCTTCAGGAAACAAATTATTTAACTGCCAGTCACATGCTTTTTCAGTTATAGAGATAATATAGTCTTCAGAGAAAATTTTCTCCTGCGATTGTGCACACACGCTATTACATCCAAATATTAGCATACTCGTAATTACAATCAACTTGTGTTTCATGTTTTTTTCACTCATTGTTTTTATTGTTTTTATTGGCGGTTTAATTAAAAAACCACTTCATTTTTAAGGAATCTACATATGCGTAGTAATTTTAATTTTCTCTTCAGTCAAGCCCTCACTTGTCGCGCTAAGCACAATTTCTCCCTCCTTTTGTGATGACTGAATAAGTACCATGCATTTCCCGTTAAATGCTTGCCGGTAGGGTTCCACAAATGATTCCAGGCTCGTGGGATCGCCATTTCCCACTGCTTTTACTGATCCTTCGCCGGTTACTGAAAAATCAATCAAATTGTCTGCAGTCGGGCAAAGTATTCCATTTTCATCTACCACCGATACGGTGACAAACGCAAGCTCTTTTCCATCGGCACCTATTGCTGTACGGTCTGCTTCCAGCACAATTTTTGCAGCTTCTCCCGCTGTTTTGATTGAAGTCTCTTTCAATGGATTATTATTCTCATCCAGCGCAACGACTTTCAATTCCCCGGGTTCGTATATGATATCATCCCAAACAAGGCGGTAGGTGGTATATAAACCGGATGTATCCTTCTCCCGGACGCCCAGGCTTTTTCCGTTCAGGAACAATTCCCCTTTATCAAAGCTGGTATAACAATGTACTGAAACTTCCTGTCCCGGTTCCCAGTTCCAGTGAGGCAGCAGGTGCAATACCTCCTTATCAGTCCACTTGCTTTGATACAGGTAATACCTGTCTTTGGGAATGCCACACAGATCAATAATGCCAAAATATGAACTGCGCGATGGCCATTCCTCATTAAACGGGGTAGGTTCTCCCAGGTAATCGAACCCTGTCCAGACAAACTCCCCTGCAATAAACCTGAAAGAATCCTGCGCTGCAAACTCCCGGTCAGGGGAGTTGGCCCAGCGTGGAAATTCCATGTCGAAAGCGTTCG